>CANJMY010000038.1 GCA_947475315.1 Pseudomonadota bacterium
GACGACCGCTCCTACGAAGACCTCGTCCGCGAGGCGCGCGCGCTCATCCCCCAGTACACGCCCGAGTGGACCAACCTGGGCGACGCTGACCCGGGCATGGCGATCGTGCAGCTGTTCGCGTGGATGACCGAGCTGACGCTGTACCGGCTCAACCGCGTCCCAGACAAGACCTACGTCCACTTCCTCAACTTCATCGGCGAGGAGCGGCGCAACGCGCGCGCGGCCACCGTGCCGCTCACCTTCCGGCCGCGCGCGCCGGACGGGGCCCCGGCGGAGATCCCTGCCGGCACCACCGCGTCGACCACCCAGGCGGGCGGCCGCGAGCCGCTGCACTTCCTCACCCGCGAGCCGCTGACCGCGCACGCCGGGCGCGTGGACCGCGTCGTGGCCGCGGTCGCAGGCGGCAAGCCGCGCGTGCGCGAGATCCCGTTCACCCCGCTCCTCGCCAACCCCGCGGCCGTCTCGTTCGCGGGCGGTGACGGCGTGTCGATCTTCCGGCTGGACGAGGTGGACGACGGCGCGGACGCCTTCACCGCCGACCAGTTCCTCTACCTGCGCCATGACGACCTCGTGCGCATCGCGGCGCGCGGCGCGGCGGCGCCGACCGGCCTGCTGCGCGTGGTCGCGGGCGGCGACTCGGGTGCGCCGATCGCGGCGATGTTCGACTGGGAGACGCCGACGCGCGGTGAGTCTGGCGTGACCTGGCGGCCGCTCGGCTTCGACGTCGGCGCGTCGTCTGAGCGCTTGGGCCTGCCCGACGTGCCGTTGGTGCCGCGCCTCGACGGCCTGGTCGCCATCCCGTCGCTCGGCGACGCGGTCGATCCGATGCCCATGCCGGAGGACGTGTCGCGTGAGGGCTGGATCCGTGGCCGCGTGCGCTTCGAGCGCTGGTTGGCCCGGCTGGCGTCCGAGGAGATGCGCGTCAGCTGGCGCGACGATCGCGGCGAGGAGGAGCGCAGCGTCCCCACCTGGCAGGTGCGCGACGTCGGCCACGCGCTCGAGTTCGCCATCCACGACCTGCCGACGATCCGCGCGGGCTGGTCGCTGCGGCTTGGCCTGGTCGATCACGGCGTGCGCGTCGGGCATGACGCCGCGCTGCCGCTCTACCGCTGGAGCTTCCGCCGTGGCGACCGCTGGATCACCATCCCCGAAGACCGCGTGCAGCGCGTCGGCGTGAGCTTCGTCATCGCGGGCCCCATGCCGGAGCTGGCGTCCGACGGCTGGAACCTGCGCGCCGAGCGCGTCGAGGCGCTGGATCTCGCGGCGCTCGCGCCTGGGTTGGACGTCGCGCTCTCGTGGCGCCGTCCGGTCGAGGTCGCCCTGGCCACCGGGCTCGACGGCGACGCGGCGCTCGCGATCAGCGCGGAGGCCCTGCCCGCCACGCCGTTCCAGCCGGTCGCCACCGTGGCGCCCATGCTGGGGACGCGCTTCTTCCTGGGATCGGACCTGCTCGGCAACCGGGCGCGCTCGCCGGTGATGATCGAGGTCGAGGTCGGCTTTGAGGTCGAAGGCGAGCCGGTGGTCGAGCCGTCGGGCGACTACCACCTGCAGCTCACCTACCGCACCGAGACCGGCTGGCGCGTGCTGCCGGATCCGCGCGTGGACTTCGCGCGCTTCACCTTTGCGACGCTGGACGCGGACGGCGCGCGTCGCCCCGAGCGGCGGCGCGTGCGCTGGTTCGTCGACCCCTCCACGCTCGATGGCCTGGCCCGCGCTGAGGTCGGAGGGCAGGACACCTGCTGGCTGCGCGTCGAGCTGACCAAGGCAGGCCTGTCGCGGCAGGAGGACAAGAAGCTCCCCGCGGTGCCGGTGAGCCTGAAGATCTACGACGTGCGCATGGCGCTCGACGGCGCGGTCGGCGCGACGACGTGGGAGGAGGCGCTCCCCGGCGCGCGGGTGATCGCGGTCGAGCAGCGGCCGACCAACCGGCGCTTCTCGCGCAGGCTCGAGCGCCGTGAGGGCAAGGTGGTCGCCACCACGCCGTTCGACAGCTTCGTCGATCTGGCGGACGATGGCGGCGGGCACGCGGCGATCTACCTTCGCTTCGACAAGCCCTTCCCGGCGGGCCGCCGGTTTGCGACCTACCTGCGCTGCCGCGGTGAGACGTGGCTGCCGCGCGGGTCGGTCGCGCATTGGGAGCTGCTGACGTCGGATGGCGCGGGCGGGTCGCGCTGGACGCGCCTGGCCACCGCACGAGACGGCGAGGGCGGCGCGCCGTCGCTCGAGCGCTCGGGCGTGCTGTCGTTTGGGCTGGACGCGCCGATGGTCCCGGCCCCCGAGGGCACCTGGATCCGCGGCGTGCTGCGCGTCGAGGGCGGCGAGTCGCTGCCGACGCTCCCGCCGCTCACCCACGTCCTGCCGAACACGGTGGAGGCGGTGAACCTGCACGTGTTCCGCAACGAGCGCTTCAGCGGCATGGGCGTGCCGAACCAGACGACGCAGCTGCGGCACTACCCGGTGTTCCTGGGCGACGAGGCGGAGGCGCGCCGCGATCGGCCCTTCGAGCTGGCCGTGCAGGTGGACGAAGAGGACGGCGAGAAGCGCGTGTGGCGCGTGGCGCCCGGCAACACCTTCGCCAGCGCAGGCAAGGACGACCGGGTGTTTGTCGTCGACGCGGTCACAGGCACGCTCACGTTCGGCAACGGCATCCGCGGGCGCATGCTGCCCGTCGGTAGCTTCAACGTGGCGGTGCAGTCGTACCACGCGGTGCCGGGCACGGTCGGCAACGTGGCGCCGCTCGACATCCGCTTGGTCGAGGGCCGCGGCGACGCGCTGGACGTGAGCAACTTGTTGCCCGCCGCGGGCGGGCGGGACGCGGAGAGCATCGACGAGATCATTCGTCGCGCGCCGTCGATCCTCACCAGCCGCGATCGCGCGGTCACGCGCCGCGACTTCGAGGTCATCGCCGAGGAGGCGTCAGGTGAGGTCGCGCGCGCGGCCTGCCCCGGCGACATCGACGAGGACGGGGTGGTCGAAGTGGTGATCCTGCCGCGCCGCCGCGAAGGCGAGGCGGTGCCGGACGCGTTCCTGGCCGCCGGTCTGCGCGAGCATGTGCAGGCGCACCTGGCGCGTCGTTGCCTAGTGAACGTGCGCCCGCGCGTGCGGCTGGCGAGCTTCTTGCCGGTCGACGTGTCGATCGACGTGCGCCTGCGCCACGGCGCCCACCGCGCCGCCGTGCGCGATCAGGTGTCGGCATGGATCACGCGCTTCCTCGACCCGTACCGTGGCGGCATCGACGGCGAGGGTTGGCCGTTCGGCGGCACGCTCTACGCGGCCGACTTCGCGCGGCTGATCACCGACATCCCGGACGTGCGCCACGTGGTCGACGTGCGGGTGTTCGCGACCGACGGAGTCGACGCGCGCACGCCCCCAGGTTGGGAGCGGGCGACGGGCTCGTCCGAGCTGGTGCTGACCGACGCCGACCTGTTCCGCCCGCGTGAGATCCGCGTGCGCTTTGTCGAGGACGCCCGATGAGACGCAGGCTGGGCGGTCCAGACGCGCTGGTGCCCGCGGGTGACGCGAGCCTCGGCGGAGATCTGATCCGCTTGGAGCACGTGGTCCGCCTGCGGTTCCCGGTGCGGACGGCGCGCGTCTATCTGCGCCGTCACCTGGGCCAGGACGTGCGCGTCCGCCTCGTCGAGGCCGGTCGCGGTGAGCGACCCGGCACCGTGCGCGCGGTCGAGGTGCGGCACGCGGGCGGCGCAGGCACCACCATGGTGCGCGCTGAGCGTCGGCTCCCGAACGGTGAGCTGGCGGGGGCCTTCGCGCCGGACTCGCGGGTGAGCACGGTGGCGGTGGCGGACGGCCCGGCGGCGCGCACGCGGGTGCTGTCCCGTGGCGACGTGATCGTGCTGCACGTGCCGGTGCAGGGCTGGACGCGCTTCCTCCCAGCGGTGTTCCGCAACGACGGCCCGGTCGAGGTGCGCACCATCGAGCGCGCCGACACCGCGTTCCACCGCGCGGGCGGCGCCGCAGACTCAGGCCACGTGGTGTCGGGCCCGAGCGACGATCAGGACGCGCTGTCGCGCCTGATGTTCATCTTCCAGCACCTGTCGACCACGGTCACCGAGCGCATCGACCTGCTCCCCGAGCTGACCGATCCGCTGCGCTGTGATCCGAGCGTGCTGCCGTGGCTCGCGTCGTGGGTCGGCTTCGAGCTGGACGGCTCGTTGCCGCTCGACCAGCAGCGCGAGCTCGTCCGCCGCGCCATCCGCTTGTACCGCACGCGCGGCACGCGGGTCGGCATCGAGGACATGGTCGCCGTGCTCACCGCCGCGCCCGTGCGCGTGAAGGAGCTGGCCGCGCCCATGCCCATGGTGCTCGGTCGTTCGACCTTGGCGGGCGGCGCGAACGCGGGCGAGCGCTGGAAGGCGGGCGAGGGGGCCGCGTCGTGGTCCTACGATCCGGCGCTCCGCAAGCGCACGGCCTTCTTTGAGGTCCTGCTGGAGTCGCGCGAGGCGTTCCGCGAGCGCTTCGGCGAGCGCGCCGCGGACGTGCTGCTGCGCATCATCGACGTGACGAGCCGCGAGCGGCCCGCCCACGTCCGGTTCACGCTCCGCTTTGACGAGAGCGCGTGAGGGGATTTGAGATGACGTCCCGAGAAGATCTGGTGCGACTGAACGCCTTTGAGGGCCTGTGCCTCACGGCGGGCGATCTGGTGTCCGAGCAGCTCTACCACCGCAACGCCCAGCGGCGTCACGCGCGGTACCTGTCGGGCCACGGCGTGGTGCAGGGGCTCGCGGTCGAGCTGAACCAGCGCGTGGATCGCTACGAGGCGGTGGTGTCCGCGGGCTTTGGCCTGGCGCGCTCCGGCCAGGGCGTGCACCTGCCCGCCGATCTGCTGGTGCCGCTGGAGATGCAGGAGGTCGACGGCGACTACGTGCTGTGGCTGCTGCACGTGGAGCGCGAGGACCCGTCGTCCGCGCGCCCGATCTTCGACACGGCCGACAGCCGCCCGTCGCGCATCGTGGAGTCGGTGGAGGCGCGCCTGCTCCCCGCCGAGGCCGAGCCGGACGACGGCGTCGCGGTCGCACGGCTGCGCGTTCGCCTGGGTCGTATGGCGCACGTGCACGTGCCGGTCCCGCGCGCGGGTCGCGTGGAGCGCGCCGCCGAGAGCTGGCTCAAGCCGCGCGTCACCCGCTACGTCGAGCTGAACCGCTCGGTCATGCTGCTGCTCTTCCGCACGTCACGCCTGCACGAGCTGTCGATCGCCGCCTACGGCTTCTACGCCGCGCTGGTCGGCGCTGAGTTCCTGCTGATCGAGGAGGGCACCGCGGACACGGTGCTGTACCGGACCGCGGGCAGCCTGGTCCGCCACGCGCGCACCTTCTTCGACGCCGACGGCGTGCGCGACGTGACCGAGCGCATCGGTCAGCTGGCCACGCTGCTGCAGGCGGTGGACGACGCGTCGCCGACGAGCGCGCACGACGCGCGCCTCTGGCAGGCGTGGTTCGAGCAGTTCGAGCGTCTGCTGCCGCCGCTGGAGCGCGCGGTCGAAGAGCTCCAGGCCACCGTCGAGGCCAGGTCGGAGGGTCGTTGACCGTAGCTCCGCGAGAGGCAGGGACCGCGCCCGTGCGCGTGCAGGTGATCGACCTCACGCCGCGCGTGCTGGATCTTGTCGTGCCGACCTACCTGCCCGCGGCGGACCTGACGACGCGCATCGCGCGCGACGCCGGCCTGGGCGCGTGGTGGCCGGACGGATCGCGGCGCACGTTTGGGCTGCTGGCGCGCGGTCGGCTGCTGCGCGATGACGAGCGGCTCGCCGACGTGGGCGTGGTGCCGTGGGAGCTCATCCACCTGCTGCCCGATCCGGCGCCGGGCTCGCCCGTGCGGGAGCGCGACGCCGCGCTGGCGGCCGCGCTCCCGCGGGCGCGCTCGGTCCTCAATCGGGTCGCGGGCGTGATCCGGGTGCTGGCGTGGACGGCGATCGCCGCGGCGGGGCTGCGCGCGCTGCCGATGCCGGGCGTGGCGTTGCTGGGCGCGTTCGGATCCGCATGGCTGACGGCGCTCGCCGTGCGGCGGCCGGGCGGATCGTTCGCGCTGTGGGACGCGCTCGCGGGCGCCGTGCTCGGCGTGCCGGTGCTGGCGGTGCTCGGCGCGGTGGCGTGGACGTCGGGCGTGGACGCTGTGGCCACCCACCACGCGGCGGCCGGCGCGTCTCTGCGGCTGCTGGTGCTCACGGGGCTCGGCGGTGGCGTCGGCGCGTTGCTCGGCGGGCTGACGCTGCTGGGGCCGTTCGACCCCCTGACGGCCGAAGCGGCCTCCACCGCGACGGAGGCGGCGCAGTCCGGTCGCGTGTGCGCCCTGTGCGGGGGGGCCGTGTCGATCGACGTGGCGGAGGGCTGCGGGTACGGCTGCGACCGGGTGTTCCACCGCGGCTGCCTCGCGGCGCGTCGCGCGGTGGCGACGGGCACCGGCTGCGAGGTCTGCGGCGTCGCGGTGCCCGGGCGCTGATCGGCGATCACCGTGCGCGCGGCGCGATCGCCGAGCGTTCGATTCGCGGCACGACGGCGATCGGATGTCGGTCTCGCCGATCATCCGGCGGTGGGCGCGCGCCGCTCAGACGGCCCGAAGGATGAGCTCGACCGCGCCGGACGCGCCGACGGCGACCAGCGCGCGACCTTCCTCGGCCAGGACCGCGTCGAGCGTAACGCCGCTGGCGAGCTTGTCGATCGCGATGACCGCCAGGCAGGCGGGCGCGCGGTCGACGGCGGGGGGCGTCTCACCACCAAGGAGCACCAGGATCGCCGCGTCCACCGCGGAGTCAGCGGTCAGGAGCGGAGCACGCCGCGGCACCCGGCGCAGCGTGGCGTCCACCTGAGCAGGCGTGTACGGCGGTGGCGACGGAGGACCAAACACCCCCACGACCGTGGACAGCAGCCGGGCGGCCTCGTCCGCCGCGTGGTCGAGCGCGCGGGTGAGCGAGGCCAGGGACTGTCTCGCCTCCGCGGTGGGCAGGGGCGGGGTGTGGTGCAGGCCGCGCCCCAGGGAGCCCAGCCCCACCAGGATGGCCTGCGTGCGCGCGTCCACCGTGCCGACCGCCCCCGCGACCGCGCCTAGATCGGGTCGGGCGTGGGCGGCGACGAGCAGCACGATCCCGGCTGCACGCGCGCGCAGCCGCGCGACCTCGCGCGCGATGCGGAGTCCCTGCTCGGCCAGGGTGCGGCGCGTGGCGTCGTCGAGTTCGGGCGCGTCGTCGAACGCGTGCGGGGCGGGCAGCGTCCTCACGTCGAGCCAGGCTCGGACGGCGGGCGTCCACGCGTCGGCTTGGAGGGCTTGCACCGGGGTGCCTTCCATGCGCGTGAGCGCCGACACCGTCGGGAACCGGCCGCCGCGCTCACGCACCGAGCGCTCAAACTCGTCGAGGCGCGCCGCGTGGGTGGCGAGGTGGACGGGACCGCCGGGCTGAACCGACCGGAGCAGCGCGAGCTGGGTCAGCGCGACGCGCGCGGCGTCCAGGCGGGCGGCTCGACCGACCCCAACCCACGGACCCCAGGGCGCACGGGCGACCGCCGCGAGCGTGGCGCCGATCGGGTCCTCGAGCAGCCAAGGCGACGCGGCCCGCACCCAGGCGACCGCACCGTTTCGAAGCAGGCCCGCGCCCGGGTCCAGGTCGACCGGCCGCTCGTGGGTGAACCCGAGGCGACGCCTCCAGGCTGCGCGGGCCTCGGCGGGGAGGGTGGGCACGTCGATCCAGCCTGACAGATCGGGCACCTTGGGGGTGGGCGTCGGGGCGGGGCCCCAGCCGCGGTCGCCCAGCAGCAGGGCCTCGACGTCGTCGTCCTCCGGGGGGCGGGCGGGCGCGGACGGCGCGTCGGCGATCTCGGTCGGCGGCGCCTCGGGAGGCGCGTTCGGGTCTTGTCCCTTGGAGGCGATGCGCGCGCGGAAGGCGTTGCCAGGCTCGCTCGGCGGCTCGTCGGGGGTCTGCTCGGCCGTGTTGGCGACGGCAGGCGCGGCGTTCACCCGGCGGGCCTTGGGATCGTCGTCTGGACCCTTCTCGTCGACTGGCCGCACGTCCACTCCCCGCGGTCGCCCGTATCCACCCGTCCGTGCACTGGCCCGTAGGCGACCTTGTAGGCCTGTTGCGCGTGCAGACGTGGACGCGGACCTCTAGATCGTCCTATGATGCCATGCTCTTAGGAGAAGTCGAGGATGGCGCCACGCGTGCGCGCGATCGAGGGTGCAGCGGTTCCGCGTCGAGCGGACTTGCCGCGTATCCGTGGGGACGGGGCCTGGGTGTTCGGCGCGGACGACGATGTCGTCCTCGTGGAGCGCCGGGCTGGCAAGTTCTACCTGGGGCGCATGCCCCGCGTGAAGTTCTTGCTGGAGCGCCCTGGCCGATCCATGTTCGGGAGCGGCCGTGAGGAGACGCTCGACATCGTCTTCGGCGAGAAGAAGACGCTGTCCTGGCAGTCGATCGCGCTTGTACCGGGCACTGAGTCGTCCATCGACGGCCTGTGGTTCAGCTACGCGGCCCTGCTGCGCGCCAAGACGCGCGTGTTCAACAGTGTCGCGAACTCGGCCTGGGGCATGTACCTGGGCGACGCCGTGGACGACTCGCCGAGCCGTTGGCTCCGCGTTGACGCGCGCGCGCCGCAGATGTTCTGGCGTGGCTCTGAGGGTGTCATCACGCCTCCGGCAGCGATCGCCCCGCACAGCAACATCGCCGGTGAGGACGCGCCCGATGTCGTGATCGTCACGCCGCCGTTCAATGAGTCCTCGTCGGTGCCCGCCGAGCAGTCCGGGGCCTTCCTGGCTCGCCCGGCGCCCGTGCGGACGCCCGTTCCAGCCGAAGCGTCGGGCGCGTCCGCGTCCGTCCCGGCGGCGCGCGCTCCGGCGCCTGCCCCCGCTCCGGCGCCTGCCCCCGCCCGCAAGCGGATGAGCCCCGTGGTGGTTGGCGTCGGCGTGCTCGCCGTGGTCGGCGTGCTCGCGGTCGTCCTGGTCCAGGGCGGCGTGTTCAAGAAGAAGCAGAGCAAGCCCGCCGCGCCCCCCGCGGTGGCGACCGCGGTCGCGCCGGTCGAAACGCCTGCTCCCGCGCCCACGCCGGCGCCTGCTCCGGCCCCCGAGCCCGCGCCGACGCCTGCTCCGGCCGCCGCGCCTCTGCCGATAGGCCCGAGCCTCGGGCCTGACCTGTCCTCTGCGCCCGCGCCGACGGTGGCGCCCGCGCCGGCCCCGGCTCCCGCGGTGATCACGCCGCGCCCTGCGCCTGCGCCCGCCCCCAAGCCGACGGCTTCGCCTGCGCCCCGGCCCGCGCCCGCGCCTGCTCCGGCGCCCAAGCCGACCCCCGCGCCCGCGCCCGCTCCGGCCCCCGCGGCAGCCCCGGTATTGTCCGACAAGATCACACTCAAGGTCAGCGGCTACGACAACACCTTCGCGGACATCACGTTCGGCGAGCTGCGCTGCCAGACCAGCGCCAGCTGCTCGAACTGGGCGGTCCTGGAGGGCGTGCCGCCGCCCCGCAGCGGCTACGTCCGCCGCGCCGCGCTGGTCGCCTCCCCGAACATGTCGTTGAGCCTCACCGTCAGCGGCAAGCCGACGCGCAAGTGCAGCTTGGATCTCCCTGCTTCGGTCGCCCAGGCGACGCAGATCGATCTCAAGATCGATCGTCCGAACTGGGACGCGGCGGGGGACTGCAGCTTTGTCCACGTACACAGCAACGGGCCGGAGTGAGCCGACCCTCCTAGGCACGCTGGCCGTCCGCGCCGCGCGGGCGCCGTTCGTGTCGTCGGGGGCGGCGGCGTCGCGTCGGGTGAGGTCGTCATGGACTTGATCGCGGGGATGCAGCCGACCGGTCGGCGCGTGCAAGGGCCCGGGTTCGAGCTGGCGGGCCTGGACGGCGACCGCGGCGCGCACACCGCGGTCGTGTGGACGCTCTCCCAGCGCACCGGCGCCGAGCTCGCGGTGCGCGACGGCGTCCGCGCCTTCTTGGAGCGTCCGGGGTTCGCGGGGCTGGCGCGGTTGGTCGCGGTCGACCGGGCGGCCGGCGCGGTCGTGTTCGCGACGGGCGAGGTCTGGTCCGCGGCGGAAGTGCTGGCGAGCCTGCGTCGTCGCGGGCGCGCGCCGGGTCTGCGCGCGGGCCTGGAGTTGGCCTGGCAGGCGGCGGAGCTGTTGGCGCGCGCGCACCGCGAGGCGGGCCCGCTCGGCGCGCCCTGTCACGGAGCGATCGACCCGTGGCGGCTGGCGCTTCGTCGGGACGGGCAGGTCGTGCTGCTAGGCTACGACGTCCTGGGTGGTCGGCACGGGCTGGGGACCGAGGGGGCCGCGCTCGCCGAGGCGCTGCGCTACGCCCCGCCCGAGCGCCTGGAGGGCCGGGACGAGGACGCGAC
This sequence comes from Pseudomonadota bacterium, assembly GCA_947475315.1. Lineage (GTDB taxonomy): Bacteria > Myxococcota_A > UBA796 > UBA796 > CAIOSP01. The sequence continues at coordinate 10,326 of CANJMY010000038.1, forward strand.
GAGCGACCTGTTCGGCCTGGCGTTGGTGGCCTTGGAGTGGGTCGTCGGCGAGCCGGTCTACAAGGGCACGGTCGATCAGATCCGTGAGGCCGCGCGTGAAGCCGAGGGTGACCGGGTCCTGTGGGCGTGGCGGGAGCGCCTGCCCAAGTCGGTCGCGGCGGTCCTGGGACGCGCCCTCCGCCGTGACGTGGACGCGCGCTGGCCCGACGCCGCATCGTTCGCCGCGGCGCTTCGTCAGGAGCTGGGCGCGCCGGACTTGGACGGGCCGTCGCTGCACGCGCTGCTGTCGTCCAAGGACATCGACCCGCCGAATCGGTTCGTGGCGCTGGAGGAGGAGCGCGGCGACGCGGACGCCCGCGTCGGGGAGCCCGCGGTCGAGGCCGCGCCTGAGGCGGCTGCGCCAGTGCGCGCGCGCATCGTATCGCTCGGCGGGCGGCTGGGTCGCGCGGCGCGAGCGGGCGCCGCCAGCGGGCCGCCGGTGGTCGCGCCGCCCGAGGCGACACGGGTCGATCCGAACGCGACGTACGCGGAGCCCGAGGGGGACGACGACGCAGGCGAGGCCGCGCTCGCTGAGCTGTTGGACGCGGCGCTCCCGGGCGCCAAGCCCGCCCTGGCCGACGTGCCGCCTGCACCGCCGGTCGAGGCTGAGGCGCCCGAAGACGCGCCGACGATCGAGCATCCGCGGCACGTGGTGGCGGATGCGGTGGATGCGTTTGCGGCCGAGGGCTCGCCTACGGCCGACGCGCCCGCGCCCGAGGACAAGCCCGCGGTCGAGCCTCTCGCCGGCGACGCGCCCACGCCCGAGGACACGCCCGCGGTCGAGCCGCCCGCCGACGACGCGCTCACGGTTGAGCAGGCGCGCCCAGAGTCCGCCGCGACGGTGTGGGAGCCGGTGGGACCCGTCACGCTGCTGGCCACCACGCCGGACGGCCCTGGGGCCCAGGCGACGGTGGCGCCGGAGCTCCCGGCGTCCCGCGCGGCGCTCGCGCTTGTGGCGGCGGCGGGCCTGTCGCGGCTGGACACGAACGGTCGCGCGGTCGCGATCTGGCGTCTGACGCGAGACGGCGCTGCGGTCGGGGACACCACGCGCGCGGTGGCGCTCGCGGACGCGGCGCTCTCGCTCACCCGCGCGGACGCGCGCTCGGTCGCGGTGCGGGTTCGGGTTGCCTCGCGCGTGGTCGAGGCGAACGTGTCGACGGCGCTGTTCGCGGTGGAGGCGGCCGCTGCGTTGGCCGTTGTCGGCGGGCTCGCGACCGGGCGCGCGCTGCGGATCGACGGCGCGGACGTGCCGCCCGACGCGCTGCTCGACGGGCTGATTCGGCCTGGCGCCACCGTGGAGATCGTCCCGTGAGCGAGCGGCGCTGGGACGTGGTGCTTCGCGTCCGCGACGCGGGCGTGGTCGGCGATCCCAAGGTCCTGCGTGGCCCGCACGTCGTGCTGGGCACGGACCCCGGCACCGGCGGACTCTCACTGCCCGGCGGGCGCGGGCTGGCCGCGCGTCACACGACGATCACCGCGAACGATCCGACCAGCGCGTGGGTCACGCCGGTCGGCGCGAATCCGGTTCGTCTCGCGCCCTACGCGGACGTCGACTGGGAGGCGATCGAGCCCATCCGAGAGCGCTCCCGGCTGTCGCGCGGCGCGGCGTTGCACCTGGGCCCGCCTGGGTCGCGCGGCATCACGGTGGAGTTCGTCGAGTGCCGCGACCTTGGCGTGGTCGACGCCGAGCGCCTCACGTCCGAAGCCGACGACTCGATGCTGCAGGTCGAGCGCCCGCCCGACGCCATCCAGGCGGCGCGTCAGCGTCCGCGGGTGTCGACGCTGCTGGCCGGCGGCCTGTCCGAGGATCGCCTCCGCGCGATCGTGATCACGATGGTGGGGCTGAGCGCGGCGCTCCTGCTGACCGCGGCGGTGCTGCTGATCGTTCGCTTCACGCTGCCGCCGTCGGAGCCGCCCGCGTACTTCTGGAACGAGGTCGCGGTCACCAGCTGGGACGCCGAGGCGGTCAAGCAGGAGGGCTTCGCGGCGCCGCTGTTCGACACGGTGATCGACTGGAACCGCAAGCTGGCCGGGGACTCGGTGCACGCGGAGCTCTCGCCGGACGACCCGTCCAAGTGGGACCCGAAGTTCTTCGGCGCCGTGATCGGGTCGGCCAAGGCCTGGTCCAAGCACCCGCAGCTCTTCAAGCGCTTCGAGGAGATCAAGGACGAGTACGCCGCGGTGGTCACTGCCCTGCGCGCGGCCGAGCTGCCCGAGGTGTTCGCCGGCCTGCCGATGACCGAGTCCTGCTACGAGCCGACCGTGTGGTCGCCGTGCTGCGCGCGCGGCTGGTGGCAGTTCATGCCCGAGTTCGGCGCCCGCTTTCGTGACGACCCGACCTTCGCGGGCCTTGGCATCGACGTGAAGCAGTGCCGCTACCGCGACGCGCCGGGCAGCATGTTCACCCCCACCGAGAAGGCGCCGCCGCCGAAGTCGTGCCAGAACGCCGACTACGTGGCCGGTGGCTCGTGCAACCTGTCGGAGTGCGCGAGCGACTTCCGCACCGATCTGCAGCTCTCCACGCGCGTGGCGATGCTGACGCTTGAGATGCCGCTGCACGATCCGACGCTCGCCGCGAGCGGGGCGGGGGTGCAGATCGCGATCGGCTCGCACAACGCGGGCTACGACGACGCGCCGCTCTACGACGGCAAGGTGTCCAAGCCCTACAACCTGCTGCCCGCCTACAAGCGCTGGCTCGGGGAGAAGGCGGCGGACATGCCCACCGCGCACTTCTACGGCGACGTGTCGAAGTGCCCGGACGCGGCGTCCGTGAGCGACGGCTGCCAGCGGTACATGATGTCGGCGACGCAGGGCTACGCGGTGAAGGTGGTCGCCCAGCATCTGATGGCCATGTGCTACTATGCCCAAGCCTACCCGGAGAACCCGGTCTTCGAGCGCTGGCAGAAATACACCGGGCCCGGTGGCTACTGCGAGGAGCTGGACGTCCCGAGCCCGGCCGCGCTCACCCGGGTCAAGGTCGGGAGGGCGTGCCCATGATCCGCCTCCGACTGGTGCTGTCGGCCGCGGTCGCGGTGGTGGCGCTCGCGAGCGTCGCCGCGCTGATCGGCAGCGAGGCGAGCCTGGAGCCGCCGCAGCCGCTCCCGCAGGAGCGCGCGTTCGTGTCGTCGCCGCTCGTGGGGCTGGTGGCCGCACCCGAGCGCCGGGCCGAGATCCTGGCGCTGCTCGGCGTGACGCCCGACGTGAAGCAGCGCGCCGACGACGTGTTCCGCAAGCTCGACACCCGCAAGGACGTGGCGCTCCGCTCGCTCGCCAAGGCGCGCCGTGAGACGCTCGCGAGCGCGTTCTGCCCGCACGATCTGCCCGCGCCGTACCGCGCCGCGATCTTGCTGGTGTTGGGCGACGCGGGCCGCACCCAGATCGTCAGCCCGCTGGACGAAGACGCCTTCGGCGCCGAGTGGTCCGCCTTCTCCGGGCGTGACGCCAGCGCGCTATTCGACACGTGGGAGCAGCGCCCGCACCGTCAGAACGAGGACAGCTTGATCGCCCTGACCGCGCTGGTCACGGGTCACGTTGAGTCAGCGGTGGGGGAGCGGACCGCGCCATTTGCGCGCTTTGTGGAGCAGGGGGGCAGCTTCAAGGACGTCACGTCCACCTACGCCGACGCACCGTCGCTGGTGGCGAGCTACCTTGCGAACGCGTTGTTCATCGCCGAGATCGTCAGCGCGGATCCTGAAAAATTTGGTTGTGAAGGGGCCTCTGCCCCGGCCGCTTCTGGAGGCTAGTTGGACTTCGCGTCGTTTTCGTCCCTCAAGGTGTCGCAGCCGACGTCGCCGCACATCGTCGAGCTGGAGCTGGATCACGGCAAGACGAACGAGATGGGTCGAGCGCAGCTCTCGGAGATCGACAAGCTCGCGGGCTGGCTGCACGACGCGGGCGACGTGCGCGCGCTCATCACCTACAGCCGCAAGACGTCGGGCAAGGGCACGCCCATCTTTCAGGCCGGCGCCAACGTCGCTGAGCGCGCGGGCTGGGGCGACGACGAGGTGAAGCGCCACGTCCGCTGGCAGCGCGAGGTGCTGATGAGCCTTCGCCGCGTGCCGCTCTTCCACGTCATCGTGGTCCAGGGCGTCGCGTTCGGCTGGGGCTGCGAGTACACGCTGTGCGGCGACTGGGTGATCGCCACCGACACGGCGCGCTTCGCGCTCCCTGAGACCGGCCTGGGCATCGTCCCTGGCGCGGGCGGCACGTCGGAGATGTTCGAGCGCATCGGGTCGGCGCACACGCTCCGCCTGGGCATGACCGGCGAGACGATCGGCCCCGATGAGGCCCTGCGCATCGGCTTGGTCCACGAGCAGCTCTCGGACCTGGACCAAGCGCTCGGTCGGGCGCGCGCGATGGCCGGCGCCGCTGCGACCCGCTCGCCCACCGCGAACGCGCACTTCAAGGCGGGCGTGCTCGGCGCCATCGGCGAGACCTACCACCGCCGCACCGAGCACGAGGCGATCGCCTACGCGCACTGCGTCGACGCGGGCGAGGCTGCGCTTGGCCGGTCACACTTCGACGCCATCCTGCGCGGTGAGCCCGTCCCTTGGGGCCCGCGGCGGGGCCGGATCTAGGCGGCGGGCCGGTTCGTGGTTGTCGACTCTCGTTGCACAGAGCCGCGTGATTGTCGCGGAGCAGGTTAAGGGGCGCGGCCCTGGAGTCCTGCATGACCTCCCGTACCTCCCAGTGGAACCGGCTCGGCGCGGACGTGGACGTCCTCGTCGTCGGCGGCGGCATCACCGGCTGCGGCATCGCCCGGGACGCCGCCCGTCGGGGCCTGACCACGGCGCTGGTCGAGGCGCGTGACTTCGCCTACGGCACCTCCAGCCGCAGCAGCAAGCTCGTCCATGGCGGCCTGCGCTACCTGGAGCAGTTCGAGTTCCACCTGGTGTTCGAGGCGGTCAGTGAGCGTCGCGTGCTCATGGACATCGCGCCGCATCTGGTGCTCCCGCTCGGGTTCGTGTTCCCGGTGTACGCCACGTCGCGTCAGGCGCTGTGGAAGGTGAACGCGGGCATGTGGATCTACGACGGCCTGTCGCGGTTCAGCTCGCCCAAGATCCACCGCAAGCTGTCCAAGGCGGACGTGCAGAAGGTCGAGCCCTCGCTGCGCTCGAACGACCTCAAGGGCGCGCCGCTGTACTACGACTGCTCCACCGACGACGCGCGCCTGACGCTGGAGAACGCGATCGACGCTATCCAGTGCGGCGCGACGGTGGTGAACCGCGCCAAGGTCCGCGGCTTCCTCAAGGACGACAGCGGCCGGGTGACGGGCGCGGTGGTCGAGGACACCGACTCGGGCCAGCTCCGCGAGATCAAGGCCAAGGTCGTGATCAACGCCACCGGCCCGTGGACCGACCGCACGCTGGCGATGAGCGGCGCGCGTGAGGGGAGCCCGCTGCTCCGCCCGACCAAGGGCGTGCACATCGTGGTGGACCGCGTCCGCCTGCCCGTGAACCACGCGGTGGTCTGCTTTCACCCCACGGACGGGCGCGTCCTGTTCGCCATCCCTTGGGGCGACCGCACCTACGTCGGCACCACGGACACCGACTTTGAAGGCGACACGTCCGAGTGCTGCGCGACGCTGGCCGACATCGACTACCTGCTCGATGCGTCGAACTCGTACTTCCCGACCGCCGCGCTGGTGCGCGAGGACGTCGTCAGCACCTGGGCCGGCCTGCGCCCCCTGATCCGTCCGCCCGAAGCCAACGGCATGAACGAGTCCAAGGTCAGCCGCGAACACGAGATCCACGTCGGCGCGGACGGCATCGTGACCATCGCGGGCGGCAAGCTCACCACCTACCGCCGCATGGCGGGCGAGGTCGTGGACGCGGCCGTGAAGCAGCTGGCGGCGCACGGCGGCGTGCCGTCCAAGCTGTCGGCATCGGCGACCGAGCGCGACGCGTTGCCGGGCGCGGTCGGCTGGCCTGCCGAGGATCCCGTGAACACGTTGATCGCGTCGGTGCGCGCGACCTCGGGCGACGTGATCTCGGAGGCGTCCGCCGCCGGCCTGGTGCAGACCTACGGCACCCGCGCTGTGGCGCTGGCCGACCTGGTGAAGGTCGACCCTTCCCTGGGCGCCCCGCTGGTGCCCGGGCGGTGGGAGATCCTGGCGCAGGTCGACTGGGCGGTCGACGAGGAGATGGCCTGCGGCGTGAGCGACGTGCTCGTGCGTCGCACCCAGCTGTTCTACCGTGACGCAGACCAGGGCCTCGGCTGCGCGGCGGTCGTCGGCCAACGCCTCGGCGCCAAGCTCGGCTGGGACGCCGTCCGCACGGCCGAGAGCGTGGACGCGTACCGGGAGGAGGTCGCCATGTCGCGCCGCTGGCGGGACGAGCTTCCGGCGGCGTGATTGTGGGCTGAGCGCGTTGCGGTCGGCATGGGTCCAGAAAGTTGGACTGTAGAAAAACTCAGAAAGGTATGTCAGGTGCATCGCCAAGACTCGATTGGTCGATTGAATGACGTACCTCCCCGCCACTGACGCGACCCGCACCCAGACAGATGGTCAGGTCGAACGTCCATTTCATCCGAGTCCGGTGTCGGACGAGGGTGGGGTGTCCACGGCGTCGGCGCGCCGCGCGCTGCTCGATGTCGTCGCTGCGCGCGGCGTCGCGGATGAGATCTTTGACGCGGTGTGCGGCTACCTCGCGAACGCGTTTGACGCGCTGTTGCCCTTTGACCGTGTGTCGATCGCGACCATCGCGCCCGGTGAGGACCGCGTGTCTCTCCGAGGTCTCTGGGCGCGCGGCGCGGCGCACGTCCCGGTGGCGCGCGTGGCCGGCCTCGACTCTGTCGTCGCACAGCCCCTCTTCGGCAGCCCGTTGTCGGGCAGCAGCCTGGCCGCGGTCAGGGCATCAGGGCTCGTCCGGATCATCGACGACCTGGAAGAGTACCTGGGCACCCACCCCATGTCGCGGAAGACGGCGTGGCTGCTCGACCAAGGCTACCGGTCCAGCCTGACCTGCCCGCTCGAAGTGAGTGGTGAGCGGGCGTTCGGGTTTCTTTTCTTCACGTCCCGCACGGTGGGCACCTACCAGCCAGAGCACGCCGAGGTGTTCTCCCGGCTGGCTCGCGAAGTTTCGGCGCTGCTCGCGGATCTCACGACGGACGCTCAGGTGCCCACCGCTGAGGTGATCGCGGACCTGGGGCACCGGCTTGAGTCTCTCGTCCGCACGGCGCAGGCGGTCCACCAGGAAGAGCGCCTGCTCGCGCGCGTCCTGGAGCGGGTGAACCAAGGCATCCGGCTCGACGACATCCTCGACGAGGTCTACGCCAGCTTCTCGGTGCTCCTGCCTTACGACCAGGTGGGGTTTGTCGTGGTCGAGCCCGACGGGAATCGGGCGCGCATCCGCTGGGCGAGGGGCGCTGAGGGCCTCGCCTCCCGCATTGGGGCGGTCGCTGACCTGGAGCGTACGTCGTTGCGCGCGGTCGCCGCGGCGGGCGCGCCGCGCATCCTCGACAACCTCCCGGCCTACCTGCGGTCGCACCCGGACTCGGACGGGACCCGGTGGTTGGTCCACCAAGGCCTCCATTCGTCGTTGACCTTCGGGCTGGGGCCGTCGGGTCGGCCAAAGGCCTTCCTATATTTCGCGAGCAAGGAGGTCGGCGCGTACGGCGAAGCGCACGTCGGTCGGCTGCGCCAGATCACGCGCGCGCTCACGGGCGTGTTCGAGAAGGCGATGCTGATCGACGCGCTGCGCGAGGCGAACGCGCGCTCGGACGCGCTGCTGGCGATGCTGATGCCGGTGCCGGTGGCAGAGCGCCTCAAGGCTGGCGAGACGGACATCTCGGACCAGTTCGAGGTCACCATCCTGTTCGCCGATCTGGTGGGGTTTGCGTCGTGGTCCAGGCTGCTGACGCCACAGGAGATGGTCGGCACGCTGCGCGAGATCTACACGCGCTTCGACCAGGCCGCCGAGCGGCTTGGCGTCTACAAGCTTCGGACGGTGGGCGACTCCTGGCTGGCGCTCGCCGGGCTGGGCGCGGCCACCGAGGATCATCCGATCGCCGCGGCGCGCCTCGCGCTCGCGATCCGGGATGAGCTGGCGGGCGTACAGGCGCCGAATGGCCACAAGATTGAGATGCGGGTGGGTTTGCACACCGGAAGGGTGGTCGCGGGTGTTCTGGGAGGTCGCGACCTGCACTATGACGCATGGGGGACCGCGCTGAGCGTGGCGTCGCGCATGGAGAGCCACTCGCTCCCCGGCCGCATCCGCGTGTCGGAGGAGACGTCGCTGCGCCTGCCGCCTACCTTCGTGGTGACGGAGACCGCGGCCACCGAGGTGAAGAGCCTGGGCGTGGTTCGAACGCTCTGGCTGGAGCGCGAGGAGGCGGCGCTCGCGGGCGTTCGTCCGGGCCCGACTTGAGGAGCGGTCTGCCGCCCCTGGGCCGACACGCTCTTCGCACGGACCGACCCGACAGGCGGGGCTAGGGCACGAACAGGCTGTCCGAGGGTCGCTTTGGGAAGCTGACCGTGCGAAGGTCATCGGTCGCGCTGAGCTGCTCGCCGTGGATCTTGGCGAGGCGGACGCGCGTCGGGTTGCAGCGCTGGGTGTACTCGGTCGGGCCCTCCGGCGGCGGCGTCCCGCCGGGCGGGCCGCGGGCGAGCCATCAACGCCTCCGTTGCCGCGTTGCATCTGTCGGCGCCGTCCAATCCGGACTTGCCGCGCCCCACCCCCAGACGCGAGGATAGAGCATCCGCTCGTCCGAGGTATGCATGGTCGACCGCGCGCCCCGCCCCGTGTCCTGGTTCAGCCGCTTCGGCGGGTTGGCGGCGGGCACGCTGCTCACGCTGGCGCTCGCCGAGGCGGGCTTCCGCTTGGCGCAGCCGCTGTTTGATCGCACGGGCCCGCCCTCCGCCGACGCGCACGCCACCACCGTGCTGTGCGAGGGTGACTCGTTCACGTACGGGATTGGCGGCGAGGCCTACCCACAGCAGCTCGACCGGATCCTGGATGAGCGCGCGGGCGGCGACCACACCCGCGTGGTGAACAAGGGCATCCCCGGCCTGAACACCACGGTGCTTGCCGACCAGCTGGACGCCCACATCGACGAGTACCAGCCCGACGTGGTCGTCGTGCTGATCGGCGAGAACAACAGCTGGAACACCATCCAGGTGGCCGACACCGACGAGTCGCTCGGCGCGCGCGTGGACTCGATGCTCATGCACAGCCGGGTCTACAAGTTCCTGCGCGTGGCCATCATCGGGGTGGACCACACCACCTTCCACGAGGCGGCGGCGGCGGGCTCGCTCGAACTGCAGCGGCAGGCGAATTCGTTCCTGGAGAGCCCCGAGAAGATCGGGCTGAAGGGGCCGGACGGGGAGGGAGGCCACCCGCCCATGGCGCTCAAGATCCCCCAGGCGGACATCGACGAGTTCCTTGGCGGCGTCGCGCAGATGGAGGCCGGGCACTACCCCGAGGCCATCGCGGTCTTTGAGTCCGTGGTCGCCAAGCACCCAGAGCTGCCGGTCGCCTACAGCTCGCTCGGGGCCGCGCTCATGCGCCAGGACCGACTGGACGAGGCGATCGAGGTGCTCCGCCGCGGCACCCAGGCCCCGCAGGACGTCTACACCGAGGAGGTCTTCTACGAGCTTGGGTCGGCGCTGTCCCGCGCGGGCAAGCCCGACGACGCCATCGAGGCGTGGACGCAGGGCCTGTCGCGCTTCCCGGAGTCGCACTCCACGTACTGGGCGCTGGCGCGCACCTACCAGGAGAAGGGCGACCTGTGGGGCGCGATCAAGGTCGAGGAGAAGGTCCCGGGCGTCGCCAAGAACCCGATGCACCAGTACCTCAAGGAGCTGTCGGCCAAGCTCGGCGGCGCGGACGCGCTGACCCGGGTGAGCGAGGACTTCCGGCGCGACATGGGCCGGATCGTCGACATCGCCGAGCGACGTGGGGTGAAGCTCATCTTTGCCTCGTATCCGGACGTGGTCTACAACGAGGTCCGGGACGTGGGCGCCGCTCGCGACGTGCCGTTCATCGACTTCCGGCCGCACTTCCAGGAGCGATTCGCCAGCCGCGAGGAGTACATCTCGCCGGACCGCTGCCACTGCAACACCGCCGGCTACGCGCTGATGGCCGAGGTCTTGGCCGACGAGGTCCAGGCGATCCTCGGCGCCACAAAGCCCGCCCCGGCCCCCGCGCCCTGACCTGGCGACCGGTCGAGACATCGGCGTGCATTGCCCCACCGGGGCGGTCCGTGTAGGATCACCCCCTGACCCGATGGAGGGCTCGCTTGGGCGCATGGGACGCCGCCATCCCCGCTGATGATCCGCGCCTGGTGAACGGCGTGGCGCTCATGTATTCGGGCGGTTGTGACTCGACCCTGGCCGCCTGCCGGCTCGCGCAGCGCTTCCCCAAGGTGCACCTGGTCACCTTCACGCGCTTCGGGTTCATCCAGACCGACGCGCCGTCCGTGCACGCGGAGCGCATGAAGCGCCGCTTCTCGCAGACCGAGTTCGTCGCGCATAAGATCGCCTACGGGAAATTCTACGAGGAGATCGAGTCGTTCCACCGGCTGCGTTCCCTCTGGAAGCACGGGACCATGACGTCCGTGCCCTGCGGCCACTGCAAGATCAGCATGCACTGGCGCAACCTGCTCTTCTGTCTGGAGAACGGCGTGAAGTTCGCGGCGGATGGCGCCGTGACCGGCAACGAGCAGTTCGCCGAGCAGAACCCGAAGATCCTCATGCCCGAGCTGGTCGACTTCTACGGGCAGTTCGGGGTCACGCTGGTCCACCCCGTCCACGAGCCGGGCCTGTCGACCGAGGCGGAGCTGTTCTCGCTGGGCATCACCGACCAGTTGGCCGTGAAGCGCACGCGCGCGGACAAGCAGGTGATCTGCTCGCAGCACATCCTGCTCGCGGCCTACATGCGCCGCTACCTCGCGAACCACACCTTCGAAGAGTACGAAGCGGAGACCAAGCTGTACCTCAACACCAAGCTCGACCACGCGCGTGAGCTGACCGAGGCGCACATGGCGAACGGCGGCGCAGGCTCGGCCATCGCCGCGTTGTTGGCGTGACCATGGTCGACCCGCAAGCCGACGAGGACGCCAAGCGTCAGGCCGACAAGGAGGCGCTGATCCGCTCGCTGCAGCACGATCAGATCGTGCTCGAGGGCGAGGCGCCCAAGGCCCGCATGGGCATGGTGTCGGCCGTGGTGCTGACCACCATCGCGTCCATCCTGCCCATCAAGCTGCGCGTCGCGTTCGGCTTCGGCGTGAACTTCCTCTTCAACCGCCTCAACGCGACGCTGCGGTTCTTCTTGGGGTACTTCAGCATGGCGGTCACCGCGGTGGTGATCACGCTGGTGTACTTCTTGATCCTGGGGCCCACGGCGCTGGTCGCGCGGCTGATGGGCCGGGACTACCTGCGCCTGCGCCCCGCCGAGGGCACCATGTGGACCGACAAGGAGCCGCCCGACGACTCTGAAGAACGCTTCCTGAGGCCGTACTGATGAACATCCTCGGGATGTCGTACATGTACCACGACTCCGCCGCCGCCTTGGTGCGCGACGGGGAGATCCTCGCGGCCGCGGCTGAAGAGCGTTTTCTGCGCGCCAAGCACACGACCGAATTCCCGGTGCGGGCGATTGAGTACGTGCTGCAGGCGGGTGGCACCAAGATCAACGACCTGGACGCGGTCGTCTTCTACGAGAAGCCGTTCCTGAAGTTCGAGCGCATCCTCAAGTCGCACCTGATGGTGTTCCCGCACTCGTACGCGAGCTTCCGGCGCTTCTTGCCCATGTGGCTGAACTACAAGCTTCGCGTGCCCGACATCATCCGCGAGCGCACCGGCTACAAAGGCAAGGTCTACTTCACGGATCACCACTACGCGCACGCCGCGTCGGCGTTCCTGACCTCGCCCTACGAGCGCGCGATCGTGCTCACCACCGACGGCACCGGCGAGTGGTCGACGCTCGCGTACGGCGTGGGCGAGGGCACCAAGATCCGGCTCGACCGCGACATCCGCTTCCCGCACTCGCTGGGCCTGCTCTACAGCGCCGTCACCGCGCACCTGGGCTTCACGGTGAATGAGGGCGAGGGCAAGGTGATGGGCCTCGCCAGCTACGGCAAGCCCCGCTTCCGCAAGCAGTTCGAGCAGATCATCAAGCTGTTCGACGACGGCAGCTTCCAGCTCAACATGGACTGCTTCTCGTTTCACTACGACCTGGTGATGACGAACGAGCGCTTCTCCAAGCTGCTGATCCCGGGCCGTGTGCCCGAGTCGGAGCTGCGTGAGGAGCACTACGACCTCGCGGCCACGCTGCAGCTGGTGATCGAAGAGGCGCTGGAGCGCATCGTCATCCACGCGCACAAGCAGTACGGGATCGACACGCTGGTCATGGCCGGGGGTGTCGCGCTGAACTGCGTCGCGAACGGCAAGATCCTGGAGCGCACGCCGATCAAGCACCTGCACGTGCAGCCGGCTTCCGGCGACGACGGCGGCGCGCTCGGCAGCGCGCTCTACCTCTACACGCAGCGCTTCGGCGGGAAGAACCGGCCCACGCTGACGCACGCCTACCTGGGGCCGGAGTACGACAACGCCGAGGTCGAGGCCGCGCTGCGCGCACGCAACGCGCCCTTCGTGCGCATGGACGAGCCCGCCTTGCTCGAGTTCGTCGCGCGATCGATCGCCGAGGGCAAGATCATCGGCTGGTTCCAGGGCCGCATGGAGTACGGCCCGCGTTCGCTCGGCAACCGCAGCATCCTGGCGGACGCGCGCAACCCCAAGATGAAGGACATCGTGAACGCGCGCGTGAAGCACCGCGAGGGCTTCCGTCCGTTCGCGCCTGCGGTGCCCTTGGAGCACGCGCAGGACTGGTTTGCCACGGACCAGGAGAGCCCGTTCATGCTGCTGGCCGTGCCGGTCCGTCCGGACAAGGCGGACCAGATCCCCAGCATCACCCACGTGGACGGCACGGCGCGCCTGCAGACGGTGACCGAGGCGTCGAACACGCGCTTCTACCGGCTGCTCAAGGAGTTCGGATCGCAGACCGGCGTGCCGGTGATCTTGAACACTTCGTTCAACCTACGCGGCGAGCCCATGGTCTGCACGCCGACGGACGCGTTCGAGTGCTTCGCCCGAACGAACATGGACATGCTCGTGATCGGTGACTACGTCGTCCACAAGTCCGCGCTGCCGGGAGGGATCGGTGGGTAGGTTCGACGCCGCCTTCAACTTCTACCGCATGATCCGTGACCGCGGGTCGTGGATCCTGGCGCCCTTGCTGATCGCGATCGTGCTCGTGCTGGCGTTCGTGACCGTCGCCGAGATGCCGATCCTGATCCCGTTCTTCTACGCGGTCTTCTAGGCGCGCATGATTCAACGCCTGCCACGCTGGCTAGGCACGGCGTGCGCCACCACCGTGCTCGTGCTGGCGGCGCGCGAGGTGCTGGTCCAGGCGCTCTGGCTGTTCGTGGCGCATCAGAGCCAGGGCTGGGGTGAGCTGCTGGTCGCCCTGCTGCGCTTCGTGGTGGCGGTGGGCGTGGTGAACGCGCTGGTGCTGCTCGCGCAGCGGGTGACGCGTCGCGCGGACCTGGCGATGGGCGCGCTGCTCGCGACGCCCGTCCTCGCCGCGCTGTGGGCCTGGAACCTATCGGTGAAGGACAAGCCGGGCGCCTTCCTCACCTGGGACTTCACGTCGGAGCGCGTGGCAGGGCAGTTCCCGTACCCGGCGAACTCGACGCGGACGTTCAACGTGGCGGGCAAGACGACGGTCGCGCACATCGGCCCCGACGCGACGCGTCTGTGCGGCGTGCAGCCGGCCGAGGCGACCACCCGCTTGGCGTTGATCGGCGACTCGTTCGTGTTTGGAAAGGGCGTGGAGGACGACGGCACGCTCTGTGTGGCGATGCGCGCGCGCCTGGACGCGGCGCTGCGCACGGACCTGGCGCTGCTCAACGTGGGCCAGCCCGGCGCCAACTCGGTGTCCTACGCGAACAACTTGGCCTACGCGGTGGACGTGCTGCATGCCGACGCCGCGTTCGTGGGCCTGTTGGTGCCTGACGACAGCCAGCCGATCGATCTCAACGATCACCGCCGCCTGGTGCACTCGCCGCTCTTCCGCGCGGTCGGCTCGGCCCTGGATCCCGAGACGCTGCTGATGGCGCTGCCGCCGATCTTCGAGCTGTCCTACAGCGACTTCATCGTGCAGGCGGTGGTGGCGGACGGCATCGACCACATCGTGGACGTCGCCCGCTCCCGCAAGATCCCGCTGGTGATCTACTTCTACGGCGACCGCGGCCTGCCGGTCACGTGGTTCGCCGAGTACGCGCGCGCCGTCAGCCACGACGACCCGCAGATCACCGTGCTCGACGAGCTCTCGCCGCCGCCCGAGATCCACCCGTACCTGGTCGGCGACGGCCACCCGGCCGCGTCGGGCAACCGCTGGTTTGCTGAGCAGCTCGCGGCCCACGTGCCCGCGCGGAGCACGCCATGAGCGGCGCGCGAAAGCTGGGCCGCGCGCTGGCGGTGTTCGTCGCCGTGTGGGGCGCATGGAAGGAGGCGGTGTCCTTCGTCGCTTGCGCGTTCGCCATGTCTGTGCTCGACCACGCGGCGATGGAGCTGCTGTTTGTGGTGCGCGGAGGCCTGTGGGCCGCGGCGGCGTTTGGCCTGCTGCGCGGCCGGGCTTGGGCGCGCCCGCTCTGGCTCGCGCTGTGGGTCTTTACGTCCATCGCGATGAGCGCCTGGTGGTTCGCCACCGATCCCATGTCGTCGAGCGCCCTGTTTGCTGTGGTGTCCACCGTCGCCGCTCTCGGCGTCTGGCGGAGCCGTTCGGAGCCTGTTTGACCACCCACGCTACCTTCTGTCGGATCTGTGAGTCTCTGTGCGGGTTGGAGGTCACCGTCGAGGACGGGCAGATCACCAAGGTCCGCCCGGACGAAGATCACGTCGCCACGCGCGGCTTCGCCTGCATCAAGGGCGTGAAGCAGCAGGAGCTCTACGGGTCGCCCGACCGCGTGAAGCGCCCGCTCATGCGCAAGGACGGCGTGCTCGTCGAGGTGTCGTGGGAGGAGGCGCTCGCGGACATCGGCGCCAAGGTGAAGCAACTCAAGGGTGACCACGGCGCGGACTCGATCGCCATGTACGTGGGTACAGCCGCGGGGTTCAGCCTGCTCCACCCGATCTTCTCCCAAGGCTTCATGCAGGGGATCGGGTCGACCAGCCTGTACTCGTCGGCCACGCAGGACTGCGCGAACAAGTTCGCCGTCGCCGACCGCATGTACGGCTTCCCGTTCACGCAGCCCTACCCGGACCTGCCGCGCACCCAGCTCTTGATCATCGTCGGCGCCAACCCGGTGGTGAGCAAGTGGAGCTTCCTGCAGGTGCCCAACCCGTTCATGCAGCTGCACGACCTCAAGGCGCGCGGCGCGCGGGTGGTGGTGATCGACCCGCGGCGGACCGAGACCGCCAAGGCCGCGAGTGAGCACCACTTCATCCGACCCGACACCGACGTGTTCTTCTACCTGGGCTTTCTGCACGCGCTGTTCGAGGCAGGCGGCGTGGACCGCGAGCGCGCCGCGCGCACCACCAAGGGTATCGAGGTGATCGAGGCGCTGGTGAGGCCGTGGACGCCCGAGCGCTGCGCTGAGGTCACCGGCTTGGGCGCCGACGTGCTTCGCGACCTGGTGCGTGACTACGCGGCGGCCGACGGTGCGTCGCTCTACAGCAGCACTGGCGTGAACATGGGCACCAACGGCAGCCTCGCGTTCTGGCTGCAGGAGTGCATCCAGGCGCTGTCGGGAAACCTGGACCGGCCGGGCGGCACGATGGTCGGGCACGGCGTGTTCGACTTCGCCGCGTTTGGGAAGCGCTTCGGCGTGCTGAAGGGTGGGGGACGCAGCCGCGTGGGCGGGTTCCGTCGCACCAACGACGCGTTCCCCGGCGGCGTGCTCGCCGACGAGATC
The DNA here is from genome assembly GCA_947475315.1 of Pseudomonadota bacterium. Lineage (GTDB taxonomy): Bacteria > Myxococcota_A > UBA796 > UBA796 > CAIOSP01. Next base: position 26,277 of record CANJMY010000038.1, read on the forward strand.
CTCACCGAGGGCCCGGGTCAGGTGCGCGCGCTGTTCGTCACTGGCGGCAACCCGCTGATCACCATGGCCAACTCCGGCCGCCTGCGCGACGCGTTTCAGAAGCTGGAGCTGTTGGTCACGGTGGACATCTACGCGAACGAGACGGGTGCGGTGGCCACGCACGTGCTGCCTGCGACGTCGCCGCTGGAGCGGCCCGATCTGCCGTTTGTCTTCCCGCTCTGGCTGGGCTTGCAGGTCAAGCCGTACCTGCAGGCCACGCGCGCCGTGATGCCTGCGCCGGGTGAGGCGCGCGACGAGGCGACGATCTACCACGACCTCTGCCGCGCCAGCGGCGTCGGCCTGTTCGGCAGCAAGGTGGTGACGATGGGGCTGGAGGCCTGGCGTCGTCGCCATCGCCGCCGGACGGGGCAGGACGGCCTGCCGCAGGAGGCGCTGCTCGACGCGTTCCTGCGCGTGACGCGTCAGCCGCGCTTCGAGACGCTCCTCAAGTCCACCCACGGGCTGCTGCGGCCGGTGCACGAGCCCGGCGACTTCCTGGGCAAGCGCGTGGTGACGCCCGACGGCAAGGTCGACCTGGCACCCGCGGACGTGCTGGAGGTCGCGCGCACGCGCCTGGACGCTTCGTACGCGGAGGCGGTCGCGAACGCGGGCAAGCTGCGCATGATCACCAAGCGCGAGCTGACCACGCACAACTCGTGGACCCACAACGCCGAGGCGCTGGTGCCCAAGCGCCACCGCACCAACCGCCTGTTCGTCCACCCCGACGACGCCGCGCGCCTGGGCCTAGCCGAGGGCGACATCGCCGACGTGTCGACCGAGGTGGCGACGGTGCGCTTGCCCGTCGCGCTCAACGACGACCTGATGCCGGGCGTGGTCGCGCTGCCGCACGGCTGGGGCCACCAGCACGCCGCGAAGCTGACGATCGCGTCGAGCACCGAGGGGGTGAACGTGAACCTGCTGGCGGCGGACGGGCCGACCAAGCTGGAGCCGCTGTCGGGGATGGCGCACCTGACGGGGATCGTGGTCGAGGTGCGGCCGGCGGCGGGTCCGCGCGACGTGACCGACTGGAGCGGCGTGTCGAAGTCGGCGTAGCGGACGCGTCGCCGCGGATCGGGGCGTTCGAAACGAGACCGTTTCGGATACACTCCCGGCGAATCGCCCGGAGCCCCCATGCGCCCCTTCGTCCTCGCCCTGCTCGCCGCCTGCTCGTCCACGCCGGACGCCACCGACGACACGACCTCCGAGACCCCGATCGTCCCGGCCGACACCTGGGCGGCGCCCGGATCGCACGGGGTCGGCGTGCGCACCGTGACCCTGGTCGACGACCGCCGCGGCACACCCCCCAACGGCGATCAAGCGGCGCTCGACACGCGCACGCTGCCGGTCGAGATCTGGTACCCGTCCGACGTCGGCACGGTGGACGGACCGACGCGCAGCGCCGATCCCCAAGCGGGGCCCTTCCCGGTGATGGTGTTCGCGCACGGGTTCATGAGCGGCAAGAACGATCACGCCCTGTTGGGCGCCACGCTCGCCAGTCGCGGCTGGGTGTTCGTCGCGCCCACCTTCCCGCTGTCCAACCTGTCCGCCCCCGGCGGCGCGACCGTGATGGACGTGCTCAACCAGGCCGATGACATGGGCTTCCTGCTCGACGAGGCCATCGCCGGGGAGGGCGATCTGTCCTGGCTCGCCGGCGTGGTGGATGGGGAGCAGGTCGCGTTCGGCGGCATGTCGCTCGGCGGCACGACGACGATGCTCGCGTCGCTCTATGAGCCCACCCGCGATGACCGGGTGGACGCGATCGTCGCGGTGGCGCCGGCCACCTGCATGCTGCCGCTCGACGCCTTCGCCGCCGACGAGCCGCCGATCCTGTTCGTGCACGGCGACGCGGACGCGTTCGTACCGCTGACCGGCAATTCGCAGCCCGCGTGGGACGCGTCGGACGACCCCAAGGTGCTGGTGACGCTCAAGGCCGGCACGCACACCGGCTTCCCCGACGCGACGGCGGCGCTGTTCGACGCGGTGCCGAACGCCGACTCGATCGGCTGCAGCGCGGCCGGCGCGGTGCTGAACAGCATGTCGGACGGCGCGATGACCGCGTTGATCCCCGAGGGCACCACGCTGCTGTCGGACGAGTGCGCCGCCCCCTGCGTGGGCGAGCTGGTCACGCCGACGATGAAGCCGGTCCGCCAGGGCCTGCTGCTGCGCGCGTCGGTGGACGCCTTCCTGGCGTCGGTGTTCGACGGGGACGCGGAGGCCGGCGCATGGCTTTCGACCGGGCTGGCCGAGGCGGAGTCGGACGTGTCGGTGCAGGCGGCGGGGCTCGCGCCGTAGGAGGTGCGACGACGCGTCACCGACGCCCGGCTCGCGCGTCCTGGCGCAGCAGCGCACAGCTCTAGCTACGGCGTCTTGGCGGTCGCCAACTCCCACCCGCGCACGCGGATCACGCCCGGCGACGGCCCCGCGCGACGGACGCACACGCGGGCGAGGGCCGCACCCGGCGGCGGCGGCGGCGCGATCACGCTCACGTCCGTCCACGCTTCGCCGACGATGGACACGGCGGTGTGCGTGCCGACCGGCTGACCCTGCGCGTCCTTGAGCGGGCGCCCGCGCGCGTCCATCCAGCGCGCGTCGAGCGCGATGAGCTTGGCGGCTTCGGCGCCCTCGGAGCGCACCTCCGCGTGGCTCAAGAACTGCGCGGTCGTGGGCACGTCGGGGAAGCAGGCGAAGCCGGACTGGGTGGCGATCTGCAGCTGCGGCCCGCCGGAGTCGGCGAGCATCGTCATCGTCGTGCGATCCTTCGGCACCGCGCTGTAGCCGTCGAGCGACGACGACACGTCGGCCTGCCGCTTGAGCACGGCGCCCGCGACCAGGGCCGGGGCGGCGGGCGCGACGGGCTCAGTCGCCGCGTCGGCAGGCGCCGTGGGCGCCGCGTCGCCCGGCTCCGGTCGCGGCGAGCGAGGCGTCGGCGGCGGGCGCTGCGCGAACCAGGCGTCCGCCCGGGGCGTCGCGGCGTGCAGCTCGGCGGGGCCCAGGAGCAGGGTGACTCCGGGCGAGGTGGTCACCGTGAGGCGCACGTCGCGTGGCCAGGGCGGGAGCGCCTTGGAGAAGGCGAACGGCACGGCCGAGCCGTCGAGCGTCGCGGCGTCGAGCGTCTGGTCGACGAGCGTCTGACCGAGGCCCTCGACCACGACGTGCACGGACCCCGTCCCCTCGACCGTGGCCAACTCGACGCGGATCTCGTCGGCGGGGACGTAGAGCGTGCCATACATGCGGGGCGCGATGGTCGCGGTCTCACCGGGCATGATCCACAGGTGGCGCTTGCACACGCGGTCGGCACGCCACACGAGCGCCCAGTCGGGCTCCGGCGTGCGGACGGCGCCTACGGTGACCGCCAGACGGCCCGGCTTCACCATGTGATAGACCATGCGCGGGACGGATGCGGTGTCGGGCGTGATGTCGAACGGGTAGCAGCGCACGAACAGCGGGTCGCTGCCCAACCAGTCCATGCGGGCGTCGAACAGCGTGCCGATCGGCGGCGGCACGTCGAACGCGATCGCGAGTCCTTCTCGTTCACCGTGCGCGTCGACGACGCCGAGCGGCGGACCGGCGCTCACGTCGGTGGCCTCGCCGGGGACAATTCCGAGCCTGTCCAGCTTCTCCCCGGGCTTGCCGATCACCACCTGGTCCACGCCGCGATCGCGAACCAGGAGCTGGCGGATCAGCAGGTCTGGGGTGCCCTCGGGCGAGGACAGCACCAACTTGGTCGGGCCGGTGCGCGGGGGGAGCGGGGCGTCGACGTAGCGGAGGCTGCCCCAGGTGGCGACGTCGAGCGGCGCTCCGTCGAGCGAGACCATCGGCGTGCCTCCGCGGTCATCGAGGGCGGACAGCAGGAGCCGCAGGCGCGCGTCTGGCCCGACCACGTCGAGCGGCTCGGCCCAGGTGAGCGTGAGCGACCCTCCGGCGGGGAGCCACCACACGTCTTTCGCCTCGGAGTCGGCGGAGTTCGCGAACACGCGCCGCAGGTGCGGCGACGCCTGGGTCCAGTGCGCTTCCAGGTCCTTCGCGGTCAGGGGGCCCGGCTCGAAGGGTGAGACGACCAGGAATCCGGCGCCGTAGAAGAAGCCGCCGACGCAGCCGGTCTTGGCGTTGATGGCGAGGTGCGGCGTGAGCGGCTGACCGCGGAGCGACACCTCCATCGGCGACGCATTGCCCAAGCCCCGCTCGGCGGTGGCGGCGTCGCTGAGGGACACCGGGGCGTCGACCTTGATCTTGTACAGGCACTTCTCGCCGCTGATCTGGCCCAGGATCGGGCTGGTGAACGGTCCGAGTCGCTCGGCCACGGGCTGCTTGGGCGGCAGCGCGAGCGGCTTGAGCGGGCCGGAGGACATCGCGCCCATCGCTTCAAGCGCGGCGGCGAGGGCGTCCGTGAACACGGACCCGCCGGTCGCGTTGAGGTGCGCGATGTCGACCCAGCCGTTCGTCGGGATGGGCACCGCCTCCAGGTGCACAAAGCCACCGCCACGCTCGTGGATGTACTCGGCCAAGCCACGCACCTGGTCGGGCGGGGTGCTTAGGTGCAGGGCCTGCTGCGGGACCGTGATGATCACGATCTTCACGCCGTGGGTTCGCGCGAGCTCCAGGAGATCCGGGAGCAGGGTCGCGTCCAGATCGCCGAGGGAGCCGCGCGCTCGTGCTTCGCGCTCCACCACGGGGATCATGCGCGCGTTGAGCACGAACTGCGCGCCGCCCA
>CANJMY010000039.1 GCA_947475315.1 Pseudomonadota bacterium
GAGAAGGAGACCAACTCCCTCATCGTGCGCCCGGTCATGCCGCTGCGTGAGGAGACCACCTACGCGATGGTGCTCACCAACCGTCTGGTGGGCGAGGACGGCAACCCGATCCAGTCGCCGTGGGCGTACGTCAACCACACGCGCCAGACGCACGCGCTCGACCCGCTCCGCGACATCTTGCCCGACTACGGCATGTCGACCGACGACGTCGCGTTCGCGTGGACCTTCACGACCGGCCGCATCACCGGCGACCTGCGCGACCTGCACGCGGCGATCTTCGACGGCACCGGCCCCTACGCCAAGCTGCACGACGAGTACCCGAACACCATCACCGAGGCGCTGCAGATCCACGAGCAGGCGACGTCCGATCACTGGAACCTGCCCGAGCCCGTGCTCGCCGACACGCTCCCGCTGCTGGACCTGGCGTCTGGCCCTGGCGTGCAGGTGATCATCGACGCGTACGACGGCTTCGCCGAGCGCATGGTCAGCGGCGCGTTCATCACGCCCAACCTGCTCACCGACGTCGACGACGGCGGCAGCGACACGTCCGACGAGTGGTGGAAGCTCAACCCGGTCACCGGGGCCATCGTGCACGCGCCGCTGCGCGTGCCGTTCAGCTGCGTGATCCCCAGGGAGCAGAACGGCTTCAAGGCGCCCTTCAAGGTCGGCTTGTACGGCCACGGCTACGGCAGCTCGCGCGTCGAGTTCATCGCGTGGGCGGGGACGCTCGCGCGCTTTGGCATCGCGGCCTGCGCCATGGACTTCCCGGGCCACGGAGCGTCGCTCAGCAAGGACCAGCTCGAGACCACCAAGGCGCTGCTCGGTGTCACGGGCCTTACGCCCTTCCTCTACAACGTGTTCGACGCCCGCGCGCGCGACCTGAACAACGACGGCGAGGTGGACTCTGGCGGTGACCAGTGGGTCGCCGATCCGTTCCACACGCGCGACCAGGTCCGTCAGGCCGTGCTCGACTGGATGGCGTTCACCCGGGCGATCCAACACTGCGGCGACGGCACCATGGCGCTGACCGCGTACGACGCCGATGGCCACCCGTTTGACACCGGCGACAAGCGCGTCACCTGCGACTGGGACGACGACGGCGTGGCGGACATCGGCGGTCCGGACGCGGACATCACCCTGTTTGGCGGATCGCTCGGCGGCATCAACGCCGGCGTCGCGGCGGCCGTGCTGCCGGAGATCTCCGCGTTCGTGCCGGTCGTGCCTGGCGGCGGCGTCGCGGACGTCGGTATTCGCACCGAGATCGGCGGCGCGGTCGAGGCCTTCGTGGGTCGCCTGCTGAACCCGCTCGTGCAGGGCTACCCGGACGGCGACGGCGTGCGGATCACGCAGATGGCCGTGTCGATCACCGACATGCGCGAGCTGCCGATCGACCGCATCTCGTCCATCCCGGCGGGCGGCCACGTGGAGCTGGTCAACCTCAAGACCGGCGAGATGCGCTCGGCCCCGATCTTCGCCGACGGCCACTTCCGCGTCGCGATCCTGTCGGACGCGATGAACCCCACGGAGAAGCGCAAGGCCACCGGCATGCCGGACAGCGGCCCGGTCGCCGACACCGTCTACGAGATCCCGCACAACGACGGCCTGGGCGACCCACTGGTGCTCGACGTGTTCGACGCCAACGGAGATCTGGTGAAGGAGATCGAGTCCTGGTCGGCCGACGTGGTGCACGAGGGCATCACCATGCGCGCGGGCTCGCCGCTCGTCGCCATGGCGGAAGGCAACGGCGAGCTGCGCGGCAGCCCCACGGCGCGTCGCTTGGCGACGGTGTCCGCGATGGTGCTGGAAGGCGGCGACCCGATCGCCTACGCGCGCCACTACACCGAGGAGCCGTTCGCCGACCTTGGCGGCAAGCCCACCAACGTGCTGCTCATGCCCACCATCGGTGACCCTTGGGTGTGCATCAACACCGGCATCGCGCTCGCGCGAGCGGCAGGCGTCATCGACTGGCAGCACATCGACCCGCGCTACGGCACGACGGTCGACCAGTGGCTGATCGATCGGCAGGTCATCCGCGGCGCTGAGGAGCGCGGCCCGTGGCGCGATGCAGGCGGCAACCCCATCCTGTTCGACCCGGACGATCTCGACGACGGCACCGACGACTTTGGCGCGCCGAGCGAGGCGCCGCTGCGCGCCACGATCACCAGCGACGCGGGCGTCAGCGGTCTGCGTCTGCCGTATGTGCAGCCGACCGGCATCCATGGCTTCAGCGTGCCGGAGCCCGACCGGGCCTTCGACATCTCCAACTACTCGGTCTACCTGATCGGCACTTACCTCTCGTCGGGCGGCACCAAGCTCGAAGATCGGCCCTGCATGGAGGACGGATCATGCTCCGACTTCCCACCCTTCCCGGTGTCGGCGGGGGTGCGCTGATGACGACCCTCCTGATTCAGCTGGCCCTCACGGGCGCGGCTTGGGCCGATGAGCCCGCGACCGTCACCGCCGAGCCCGTCGCCGCCACGGCCTCCGTGGAGTCGGCCGCGCCTGCTTCCGAGCCTGCGCCCGTCACGACGGCGGCGCCCGAGGCGATCCAGGCGCCGTCCGAGGCCACGCCTGCGGGCGAGCTGGTCGACACCACCCCGAAGCTCAGCCCGCCGCTCCCGGCGCCTCCGCCCGCGCCGCACCGCTTCGTGCGCAACTTCGGTGACTCCGGCTGGTTCATCGACACCACCGGGTCGATTCGGTACATCGGCGCGACCCATCCGGACTTCGTCGTCGACCCGTACGGCACCAAGGTCGGGCAGGACTTCGCGCTCGACAGCCGCTACCGCCTCGCGCTCGGCGCCGGCTGGAAGGGCCTCCGCGCTGAGACGCAGTGGGACTTCCTCACGGGTCAGGTCGCGGGCGACACCTGGGATCTGCCGGTCACGCTCGACGCGCGTCGCCGCGACGACCTCACCGCCACGTCGCGTGAAGGCATCGTGCCGCGTCGCGCGTCGCTCACCGCGCGCTCGGATGACGGCTTCATCATCGAGGCCGGCCTGGTCCCTGCGACCACGTGGGGCCTGGGCATGCTCGCGAACGGCGGCGAGGGCGATCCGCTCTTCGGCCGCACCGATCGCGGCGATCGCATGCTGCGCTTCCGCATGACCGCGTTCCCGTTCTCGCACGGCGACCAGCCGCTCCCCATCTTCCTCACCGTCGCGTTCGATCGCGTGGTGGAGGACGACACGGCGCGGTGGCGCGACGGGCAGATCGCCTACCAGGTCGTCGGCTCGCTGCTGTGGGCCGACCCGCTGGGACGCAAGGGCGGCGTGTTCTACACGTACCGCACGCAGACCGAGCCGGGCGACGTGAAGCGCCCCACCGACGTGTCCGCGATCGACGGCTACGTCGACATGCCGCTCGCGCTCGGCGACTCGGGCTGGAAGGCGCGCTTCGCGGCTGAGGGCGCGGGCCTGGTCGGCTCGACGCAGCGCACGCTGACCTACGCGGACCCGACGTCGACGAAGATCCGCTCGGGCGGCTTCGCGGCGCTCGTGAGCTTTGACGCGCCGAACAGCGAGGCGCGCGTGCAGCTGCGCGGCGGCTTCGCCAGCGCGTCGGGCGATCCGGACTCGAGCAAGCTCCAGGACTTCACGTTCGACAGCAACTACGACGTCGGCATGATCCTGTTCGACGAGCTGATGGGCGGCGTCGAGGCTGGCACCTACGCCCTGTTGACGGACACGACGAACGCGGGCCGCCCGCCGTATGGCGCCGACGGCTTGCTCACCGAGGGCTCGTTCCGTCGCGCGACCTACATCCAGCCCGCCATCACCTACGCGCCGATCGACTGGCTCGAGGTGCGCCTGGGCTACGTCGCCGCGTGGGGCACGGGCCCGATCGCGCAGCCGTTCACCACCTTCCGCAACGGCGGCACGCCCACCAACCACCTGGGTCAGGAGACCCACGGCAACTACATGGGCAGCGAGATCGACTGGGCCGTCGGCCTGGGTCGCGGTCCGCACACCCTGCCGTGGTGGTTCCGCCCACGCCTGGTCGTGCAGGGCGCCGCGGCGATCGTCGGCAAGAACCTGGGCGGCGGCACGCTCAACCAGGTGATGATCACCGGTCAGGTCGACTGGTAGACGCGAGGGGCGGGGCGCGGCCAAACGGTCGAGGCCCGGCTCCTCGTCGCGTGGTGGGCCGAGGGTGTGAACACCCCGGACCGCGACGCGCCGCGACCCGCGCTCAGTTCATGTCCGCCGCGCCGACGACCCAGGTCTCGCTCACGCCGACGAGGGTGGAGCGGTCCATCGGGAGCACCGCGGTTCGCTCCTGGATGCGCACGACCTGGATGTTGATGTAGTCGGTCGCGCGCTGCTTCCAGGTGGTCCACGCGTTCGCCGGGACCGTGAACGCGCCGTTGTCCGGCACCGCGCAGGTGACCTCCTGCACGAAGGTCAGCGTGCCCGCCACGTCGGTGTAGTGGGTCAGGATGAAGAGCATGTAGTCGCCGCCCGAGCCGTTCCAGCGGATGTCGAAGCTCTGATTCACGTTCGGCGCGTTGGTGTTGGTGATTGCCGGGCTGGTGACCTCGAAGTTGTCGAGGCCCTTGAGGATCTGGCTCACGGTGAACGACGGCCACCACGCGGGCCCGACCGACGGATCGAGGTCGAAGAATGTGGCGGACGGCGCGACGGTGATCGGCTGATCCGCGGACCTGAAGAAGCCGGCGAGCGTGGCGTCCTCCGGCATGGCGATCGTGGTGCCGCCGCCGGTGACGCTGAGCTGGGCCGCGCCGGGATCGCGGTAGGTGACGCCGACGCCGCCCGTGTAGTTGTTGGCGCACGAGCCCATGGTCGGCGCGAACAGGCTCCAGAACTGGAAGCCCGCGACCGGCTGCACGAACCCACCGTACGTCAGCGCGTACGACAGGTTGGGGTTGGTCCAGTAGCCGCCGCGGTAGCGGGTCTTGTCCAGGATGAGCAGGCCGCCCACCTTGCCGTCCGCGTCGGCCCAGTAGCGGTAGGCGTCCGGCAGGGTGTCGGTGCCGCCACGGGTGGTGACCTTCACGCTGACCTTGCCGACCACGCTGACCTGGGGCGACTCGACGATCGCGGTGGTGCCGTTGGTCGAGAGCACGGTGGCGACCTCGCCACCGAATTCCACGTCCAGGCCCGCCACCAGGTTGGTGCCGGTGATCGTGACCTCGGTCCCGCCGAAGTTGGTGCCATAGTCAGGTTCGACCGACATAATGGTCGGCGCGCTGGGCGCGGGCAGGTCCGTGTCGGCGACGTCCGTGTCCGCGCCGGTCGTGGAGTCGTCGGTGTCCTGACCGCCGCCACCGCCGCCACCGCCACCGCCGCCACCGCCGCCACCGCCATCCGTGTCGGAGCCGTTGCCGCCGGGGAGGCCCTGGTCCGTGTCGCCGCCGCCCGACTTGTCGTTGGTGTACGAGCTGAGCCCGACGCTGTTGCAAGCGCCGGCCAACACCGAGGCCATCACGAACGTGCGAACGCGCATGCGATTTCCGGGAAACGGGGAGGAATTCCCACTCTAGCCTGACATTCCCGGGTCTGTCACTTCCTGCGGAGGGGTGCGTGGCGCCAGGGGCTGGATTAGGAGGCGCCCGCTGTATGCCCTGGAGGACCCTTGTCTCACCGCGAGCCCGACAACAATTCCCCTGCAAAGGACGCTCTGACGACGTTCTTGTTCGTCGTCATCCCGTTCGCGGCCGCCGTGGTCGCCGGGCTGTACTTCATCGGCGGCATCGGTTCGCACCACGCTGAGGGCGAGGGCGCCGAGGCCGCTCCTGCCGCCGAGGCCGCTCCTGCCGCCGAGGCCGCTCCTGCCGCCGAGGCCGCTCCCGCCGCCGCTCCGGCCGAGGGCGCCGCCGCTCCCGCCGCTCCCGCCGCCGCTCCGGCCGAGGGCGCCGCCGCTCCCGCCGCGGCCCCCGCGCCCTGATCCAGGGCCCGCCTTCGCCGCTGCACAGCGTGCTGGCGGTCTTGGGTGGCGTGATGATCTCGGGCGCCGTGGTGATGGCGTTTGAGGTCGCCGGCATGTCGTTGTTCCCCCTCCCGGCGGACATCGACGTGAACGACCCCGCGTCCTTGGGCGCCAACATGGCCCGGATCCCGGTCCCGGCGTTGGCGTCCGTCGTCATGGGCTGGCTGTTCGGCACCACGGCCGGGGCTGCCTTCGCCGCGTGGCGGACGCCCGGGAGCCCGCGTCGTGGCGCGGTCACCGTCGGCGTGGCCATGCAGGCCGCAGGCGTCGCGGATCTCATGTCCTTCCCGCACCCGCACTGGATGATCGCCGCCGCGGCGTTGGTCTTCCTACCGCCCGCCTGGCTGGTCGGCGGTCTGTTCGAGGCCCGAAGCGGACAGGATTGAGCCGGTTCGGGGCGTGTGACCGACCCTGACCGTGCCCATCCCTCCGGCCCGCGCTACCCGCGCTGACCGGGAGTCTCGGGATGGCGGATCCGACCCACATCGTCGTGCGCAACGCGCGCACGCACAACCTGCGTGGCATTGACGTGGACGTGCCGCGGCACGCGCTGGTCGTGTTCACGGGGGTGAGCGGCTCGGGCAAGTCGTCGTTGGTGTTCGACACCATCCACCTGGAGGGCCAGCGCCGCTTCATGGAGTCGCTGTCGTCCTACGCGCGGCAGTTCCTCGGCCAGATGGAGCGCCCGGAGGTCGACTCGGTGGAGGGCGTCAGCCCCACGGTGTCGATCGACCAGAAGACGGTGAACCGCAACCCGCGCTCCACGGTGGGCACCACCACGGAGATCTTCGACCACCTTCGCCTGCTCTGGGCCCGCCTGGGTGCGCCGCACTGCCCGATCTGCGACACCCCGGTCTCGCGCCTGGGCGCCGGCCAGATCGTCGACGAGATCATGACCCGTGGCGCCGGCCACCGCGTGTCGATCCTCGCGCCGGTGGTCCGCGAGCGCAAGGGCGAGTACCGCAAGGAGATGACCGACCTGGCGCGCGACGGCTGGGTGCGCGCGCGCGTCGACGGCGAGATGATCCGCCTGGACGAGCCGCCCGAGCTCGACCGCTACAAGAAGCACACGATCGAGGTCGTCGTCGATCGGCTGACCCCGACCGCGGCCGATCGCGGCCGCCTGGCCGAGGCGGTGGAGACCGCGCTGCGCATGGGCGAGCGCGCCGTCACCGTGCTCACCGACGAGGAGGACGCGCGCACCTACGGCACCGAGCGCGCCTGCGTGAACCACCCGGAGCAGACCATCCCGGAGCTGGAGCCGCGGCTCTTCTCGTTCAACAGCCCGCAGGGCGCGTGCCCCACCTGTGACGGCCTGGGCCTGCTCGCGGCCTTCGAGCCCGAGCGCATGGTCGATTCGCGCAAGCCGATCCGCGACGCGGTCCTGGTGTTCAACGCCGACGGCAAGATCCCGTTCGGCTCGTTGACGGTCGACACGCTCGTCGCCATCGCCAAGGCGCTGGGCGTCGACCTCAAGGCCCCGGTCTCCTCGTGGACCGCGGCGCAGCGCCACAAGCTGCTCCACGGCGACGAGAACATCCTGTGGCGCTCCGAGACCCGCGACGGCCGCCAGCGCCAGCGCGAGTGGGCGGGCCTGGTCCCCATGATGGATCAGATATGGCACTACACCAAGTTCCCCGGCTTGGAGAAGTACCGGACCGAGGCCCCGTGCCCCGACTGCCACGGCGCGCGCCTGAGCCCCATCGCGCGGGCGGTGCGCTTCCGCGGCCTGGCGATCCACGAGGTCTCCGGCATGACCGTGCGCGACGCGCACGCGCTGTTCGAGGGCATCGGCCTGGAGGGCGACGAGCGCCTGATCGGCGCGCTGCTGCTGCAGGAGATCCGCGCTCGCCTGACCTTCCTCTCCGAGGTCGGCCTGGACTACCTGTCGCTGTCGCGCTCGGCCGCCACGCTGTCTGGCGGCGAGAGCCAGCGCATCCGCCTGGCCAGCCAGGTCGGCAGCGGCCTGCAGGGCGTCACCTACGTGCTCGACGAGCCGAGCATCGGCCTGCACCCGCGCGACAACCAGCGCCTGCTCCACGCGATCCGTCGCCTGCGCGATCGCGGCAACTCGGTGCTGGTGGTCGAGCACGACGCCGAGACCATCCTCGCCGCGGACTGGGTGGTCGACATCGGGCCGGGCGCCGGTCGCGAGGGCGGGCACCTCGTCGCGTCCGGGCCGCCGTCGCGCGTGATGCGCGGCCCGGGCCTCACCGCCGAGTACCTGCGCGGCGAGCGGTTCATCGCGCTGCGTCCCGAGCGCCGCGTGAGCGATGGGCGCGAGCTGGTCGTGCGCGGCGCGCGCATCCACAACCTCAAGGACGTGACGCTGCGTCTGCCGCTCGGCATCATGAGCGTGATCACCGGCGTCAGCGGATCGGGCAAGTCGTCGCTGGCGTTCGGCGTGCTGGAGCCATCGCTCGTCAGCATGCTCGAAGGCGGCGCGCCGATCGACTGTGACGCGGTCGAGGGCGTGGAGCACCTGGGCTCGCTCGTGCGAATCAACCAGCGCCCGATCGGTCGCACGCCGCGCTCCAACCCCGCCACGTACACCGGCGCGATGGACCTCATCCGCGACCTGTTCGCCGCCACCCAGGAGGCGCGCGTCCGCGGCTACACCAAGTCGCAGTTCTCCTTCAACGTGCCCGGCGGCCGCTGTGAGTCGTGCGAGGGCGCGGGCGTCCGTACGATCGAGATGCAGTTCCTCCCGGACGTCGAGGTCCCCTGCGAGACCTGCGGCGGGCGTCGCTTCTCGCGCGAGATCCTCGACATCACGTGGAAGGGTCGCAGCGTCACCGAGATCCTGGAGCTGACGATCGGCGAGGCGCTTGAGGTGTTCGCCAGCGTGCCCAAGCTCAAGCGCATCCTGCAGACGCTGGTCGATGTCGGCCTTGACTACGTGGCGCTCGGGCAGTCGAGCACCACGCTGTCGGGCGGCGAGGCGCAGCGCATCAAGCTCGCGTCCGAGCTGCACAAGCCGTCGCGCGGCCACACGCTCTACCTACTCGACGAGCCCACCACCGGCCTGCACTGGCAGGACGTCGATCGCCTGCTGCACGCGCTGGACCGGCTGGTCGACGCGGGCAACACCGTCGTCATCGTCGAGCACCACACCGACGTGATCAAGCGCGCTGACTGGATCGTCGACCTGGGGCCCGAGGGCGGCGACGCCGGCGGGCGCATCCTCGCGGAGGGCACGCCCGAGCACATCGCGCGGCAGGACAGCGCCACCGGCCACGCGCTCGCCGCGCTGCCTGAGCTGGGCGGCGTCGCGCCGATCGTCGCCGACGCGCCGCTCGTGTACGACGGCGTCCGCGAGGGCACGCCCACCGCGATCGTCCTCGAAGGCGCGCGCCAGCACAACCTGCAGAGCGTGGACGTCCGCATTCCGCACGGCAAGCTCACCGTGATCACGGGGCCCTCGGGCAGCGGCAAGACCTCGCTCGCGTTCGACACCATCTTCGCGGAGGGCCAGCGCCGCTACGTCGAGTCGCTGTCGACCTACGCGCGGCGCTTCCTCGGCCGCCTGGATCGCGCGGCGCTCGATCGCATCGAGGGCCTGCAGCCCGCGATCGCGATCGATCAGAAGTCGGCGTCGCACAACCCGCGCTCCACGGTCGCCACGGTGACCGAGATCCACGACGTGCTGCGCATCCTCTACGCGCGCATCGGCGTGCCGCACTGCCACCTGTGTGACCGCGCGCTGCTCGCGTCGAGCCCGGGGCAGGTCGCGTCGCGGCTGGCGAACGCGCGGCCGGGCGCGGGCTGGCTCGCGGCGCGCTTGGTGCCCGACGAAGATCCGGACGAGCGCCTGGGCCTGCTGGTGCGCGACGGCTGGCAGCGCCTGCTGCTGGCGGGCAAGGGCGGCACGTTTACGGAGCTGCCGCTCGACGACAAGAAGGCGAAGAAGGAGCTGTCGAAGGGCGCGCTGCTCGTGCTCGACCGCTTCGATCCGGCCACGTCGGAGCTCACGCGCGTCGCTGAGGCCGCGCGCACCGCGTACCACCTGGGCCACGGCCACGTGCAGTTCGTCCCGCGCGTGGGCGGCGATGTGCTGCGCTTCACCGAGGGTCTGGTCTGCCCGACGCACGGCCCGGTGCTGCCGGAGCTGACGCCGCGCCACTTCTCGTTCAACAGCCGCCTCGGCATGTGCGGCATCTGTGACGGCCTGGGCGTGGTCGAGCGCATGGTGCTCAAGACGCCGACCCTCGTGACCTGCCCCCGCTGCGACGGCGCGCGCCTCAAGCCCGAGGTGTTGGCGGTCACGCTGGGCGGTCGCAACATCCACGCGCTGTCGACGCTCACCGTGGACGAGGCGCACCTGGAGGTCGACGGCTGGGATCTGCACGGTGAGGCGGCGACGATCGCCGCGCGCCCGCGTCAGGAGCTGGCGCGCCGCCTGCGCTTCTTGATCGACGTGGGCCTGGGCTACCTCTCGCTCGACCGCGCCGCGGACTCGCTGTCCGGCGGCGAGAGCCAGCGCATCCGCCTGGCGAGCCAGCTCGGCAGCCAACTCACGGGCGTCACCTACGTGCTCGACGAGCCGACGGTGGGCCTGCACCCGCGCGACACCGACCGCCTGCTCAAGTCGCTCGAAGGCCTGCGCGACTTGGGCAACACGGTCGTCGTCGTCGAGCACGACCCTGAGACCATCGCGCGGGCGGACCACGTGATCGATCTCGGCCCCGAGGCCGGTCGCCACGGCGGCAACGTGGTCGCGTTCGGCACGCCCTACGAGATCATGCAAAACCCCGCGTCGGTCACCGGCCCGTGGCTGTCGGGCGCCGCGTTCATCCCCACGCCCAAGACGCGCCGCAACGGCGACGGCGGCGTGACGCTGATCAAGCCGCGCCTGCACAACCTGTCGATGGACAAGGTGCGCTTCCCGTTGGGCGCGTGGACAGCGGTCACCGGCGTCAGCGGCTCGGGCAAGTCGTCGCTGGTGATGGACACGCTCGCGCCCGCGCTGCGCGAGAGCCTGGGTCAGGACGTCGAGGTTGGCGAGCACAAGGACCTGTTCATCGAGGGCTCCTTCGACGGCGTCGTGATCGTCGACCAGCGCCCGATCGGCGTGTCACCGCGCTCCACGCCCGCCACCTACGGTGGGACGATGGACAAGATCCGCGCGCTGTTCGCGGAGTCGCTGGGCGCGCGCGAGCGTGGCTGGACCGCCTCACGCTTCTCGTTCAACGCCCAGGGCGGTCGCTGCTCGCACTGCGAGGGCCGCGGCGCGATCCTCATCGAGATGCACTTCCTGCCCGACGTGTGGGTGGAGTGCCCCGAGTGTCACGGCCGCCGCTTTGATCGCGAGACGCTCGCGGTGCGCTGGGGCGGTCACTCCATCGCCGACGTGCTCCACATGCGCGCCGATGAAGCGCGAGATCTGTTCGTCGCGCACCGCGCGCTCAAGCGCTCGCTCGACGCGCTGTGTGACGTGGGCCTGGGCTATTTGACGCTCGGCCAGCCGGCGACCACGCTGTCCGGCGGCGAGGCGCAGCGCGTGAAGTTGGCGACCGAGCTGATCGCGCGGAGCGGAAAGAAGGTCTACGTTCTCGACGAGCCGACCACCGGACTTCACCTGAATGACGTGGCCAAGCTCGTCGGCGTGCTACACCGCCTCGTAGACGCAGGACACACCGTGATCACGATCGAGCACAACCTAGATGTGATCCTGCAAGCGGATCTGGTGATCGAGCTAGGCCCGGAGGGCGGTGCCGGCGGCGGCAAGCTGCTCGCGCAGGGCACGCCCGCGCAGATCCAGTCCAAGAAGACGGCCACCGGACTCGCGCTCGCCGCGCGCGCGGAGCATCTCTCGGAGACGCGCTCGTGACGCACCTCGGGGCTGAGGAGCTGGAGTCGCTGCGCGTTCGCCTGGTCGCGCGGACCGATCCGCGCGCGGTCGCCGCGCTGATCCGCCTGCGCAAGGACGAGTTCGGTCTGTGCGTGCGCTGCGGCGAGGAGCTCGAGTTCGCCATGCTCGACGCCGCGCCGGATCTGGTGCTGTGCACGGACTGCGACGAAGAGGCGCGCAAGGCTCGCGAGTCCTCCCGTCACGGCATTTGCGGCATGAAGCAGCCGTAGCGTCGCGCGTCAGGGCGTCGCAGGCGGGATCAACCCCGCGCCGATCAACGTGTCGGCCAGCAGCGTCGCGACGCGCGCGTTGACCTCCGGCGACCAGTGCACGCCGGCCGTGAGCGGCTCGTGCGCGTCGTACGCCGCGTGGACCGCGGGTGACGCGTCCACGCAGATCACCGAGGTGTCCGCGCACCACGCCTGATAGGTCGCCATGTCCTGGTGCAGCTCACCGGCCGGTCCGATCGACGCGGTGACCGGCATCTGCAGCACCACCAACCGGCCCCCGGCGTGGGTGACGTCGGCGTGCAGGCGCTGGAAGAGCGCGCCGGCCAACTCCGCGGAGAACTCCCCGCCCTGGCGTCCGGCGTAGGTCTCACGGAGCACCGGCAGCATCTCCAGCGCGCGCGAGCTGGGCGCGGCCGCGATCGCCTCGGCGGGCGTGGGCGTCGGCTGGCCATGGATGACGAGCTGGCCGCCGTCCAGCGTGAACCACGGCTTGGCCCACGCGTCCCACGCGAGCGAGATCCTCAGCAGCAGCGGGTCGGACTTGCCGAGGATGACGAGCGCCGGGCGCTCCTTCGCGCCGTCGCGTTCAAAGTGGAGCACGGCCTGGTCGAGCCCGTAGCCGTGCACGCCGCCGTTCACGATGTTGGCCGCGGTGCGCGCCTGCAGGCCCCAGGCCCAGGAATGCTGGTCGTGGACCTCCAGCCCCAGCGTGAACGAGTCGCCGAGCAGCCACACCTTGGGCGCGTCGGGCGCGATCGCACGGTCGGGCGGGCGGGTGAGGCGGTGGCGGTCCGTGTCCGTCGTCAGGCCGTCGACCGTGTTGTGCACGTTGGCCTGCAGCGCCCAGCCCAGGTCGGGGTCCGGGTCGACGTCGCCGATGTGGATGCGGCCGCGGTCGCCCAGGCGCCGGGCCGCCTCGATCGACACCAGCTTGCGCGCCTCCGGCCCGCCGTTGTTCAGCCGGTAGTGCGCCGCGGGGGACGCGAGCAGCGCGCGGGCCGCCAGCTCCAGGGTGCCCGCGAACAGGGCCGCGCTCACCCCAAGGCCGAGCGCGACGCGGGTCGGCGTGCTGAACGCCACGATGTGCCTCCCGATCGCAGACGGTGGGGGTGTCCCACGGTCGGGGAGTAACCGGCGCCCCCGCGCGCGGCGCACCGCCGCGAGGTCGGTCTGGTCACGCCCCGGAGATCACTCGATCTTGAGGTTCGAGAGGTTGACGATCTTGAGCGGCACGTCGCCGAACGGCGTGGCGACGTTCATGTTCGCGTCCAGGCCGACGTCCATCTTCCCGTGGTTGGTGATGGCGCTGACGATGGTGGTGCCCGCCGCCAGCAGGTCGATGTCGATGGGGATGGTGACCTTCTCGGTGGTGCCCGCGGGCACGTCCGCCAGCGAGTGGACCAGGCCCTTGACCAGGCTCTTGCCGCCCAGCTTGAACGCGTAGTCGAACTCCAGGAACTTCATCACCGACGCCTGCTCGTGGCTGACGGTGAGGTCGAGCGCGAACTTGGCGGTGTGGCCGAGCAGGTCGAGCTTGTCGACCCGCAGCTTGGCGATCTGGAACTTGGGGATGCGCAGCACGGGGAAGTCGCCGTGGCTCTGGTAGGGCAGCTTGATCTCGCCGAGCGGCGTGTCAAAGCCCATCTTGCCGTGCAGGGCGAACGGGACCGTGTCCTTGCCGGTGAGGCCCGCGATGGCGGCGATGAGGTCCTTGAACACCGCCGTCACAGGGATGCGCAGCTTGGACCCGGCGTTGGGCTCCAGGGTGAAGCCCTTCTTGTTGTCGCCCTTGAGGAAGCTGTTGTCGGCCAGGTCGAGGTTCCAAGAGAACGAGCCCAGCGGGATCTTGATCGGCACGTTGTTGTGCACGTCGAACACAAAGACCGTGTCGATCTTCTCGAAGCTGAGACCCTTCACGTTGAACTTGTCGAACTTCACCGTCGGCAGGTACTTCTCGATGCCGCCCAGGCCGGGGATGCCGCCGCCCTTGGCGCAGCCGGCCAGGGCGAGGGTGGTGAGCGCGGCGAGCGCGTACGTGCGGGTCTTCATGAGGTGCTCCGGGGGCGGCTGCACATTCTAGCGCGTTGGCAACCCCCGAGCGCGGCGTGAGCATCCCGGCATAATGCCGGCCTACCAGCGGATGCGGCCCCAGGGGCGCGCGGAGCTGGGCCTTGCGCGGTCGCGGGCGTGTGACCCATGCGGAACCCGAACGCGTCCCACCTGCCCGGCCATCGATCTGACGGTGGATGACGACGTGGACCGCCAGATCAGGGGCAGGGTCGTGGGCGCGGTGTCGTCCACGCGCGCGCGCTCAACCGCTCGCGAGATAGCTACACGCGCGCGCCCTGGATCCGACACCGTCAGGGCCGCCTAGGGAGGCTCCCATGGTCCTCGAGCTCGCGGACATCCAGATCATCGTCGGCAAGAATGCCGAATTCGAAGCCGCCATCCGGCTTGGCGCCGAGACGGTGATCTCGCGGGCGACCGGCTTTCGTGGCTACGCGGTCCACCGCGGCGTCGAGTCGCCCGAGCGCTACGTGTTGATGATCTCTTGGGAGACGCTGGAGAACCACACGATCGACTTTCGCGAGGGGCCGCTGTTTCCGCAGTGGCGGGCGATCGTGGGTCCGTTCTTCGCCGCGCCGCCGCGGGTTGAGCACGTCGTGCAAGTGGCGCCGTCGCCGTGATGCGGCCGACCGGCGCGACGAGATCGACTCAGCAGTTCGGGACGCAGGTCTGCTGGACGTCGCTGCGCACCCGGTCCGCCACGATCGTGTAGCAGGCGTCGAACTCGAGCTCGTTGATCGACGGCCGGTCCCGGTAGAGGTCGACGCTCGTGGAGCCCGCGCCCGCGATCCGGTTGGTGTCGCTGCAGGACCACGTGGTCGTGACCGCGCTTCGTCGTCGCGCGGGGCCCGGGCGCGCGGATCGGCGGGGCTCGACGGGGTGGTGAACCGGGGCGCAGAAGGGGATCTTTGCTGCGCTCCGGTGTGAGCGTCGGTGTCCGTTCCGCCGTCGGTGTCCTCGGTCCCGTCGGGACGCGTCACGGGCCGGCCCCACCCTCCGGCGTCGCGAGCACCTGCGCGGCCTCGGCGCGCACCACCGCCTCGTCTGGCGCGCCGCGCGCCCTCCACACCGCCGCGACCGCCATCGTCCTGGCCAGTCGCGGCGCCTTGATGACCGCTGCCTGCGCGAGCCCCAGCGAGGTCGCGGCGTCGCGGCGGTCACAGGCGGCTCGCAGCGCGTCGGCGACGTACTCGTTCATGGGCAGCGCCTCGCAGCGGGTCGGACGGGCGCGACCGACCGGCGCCGTGGCCAGCGCGTCCGCCACCGCCTGGGCCGCCATTCGCTGGGCCTGGGCGTTGGGGTGGTGGTCCTGGGTCGACACCCACAGCGACGGCGCGTCCTGCCCCGCGAACGTCGGAAGCAGATCGACCACCTCGGCGCCTGCGTCGCGCGCCCACGCCGCCAGCCGCGCGTGCTCCGACGCGAACGGGTAGCGCGAGAGCTCGTGCAGCAACGGGTAGATCACGAACACGAAGCGGCCGCCTGCGGCCCGTCGCTCCGCCACCAGCGTGGCGAGCTTGGCCCCCTGCGTGGACCACGCCTGGGCGTCGGCGGCGAGCGCCTCATGGTACGCCGCCACGGTGGCCGCGCCGAGCCGCCAGTCGCGCTGCGCCTGGACGAGCGCGTCCACGACGCGAACGCCGCTCCGCGCCAGAGCGCGGCGGTCGGTGATCAGATCGTCGGTGGCGCCCACATCGCGGATCTCAAAGTCGTTGAGCACGAACACCCAGACCACCACGTCGGGGTCCAGGCTCGACCCGAGCGCCGCGTAGCGGTCGACCTCCCAGGTGAACGAGTCCCCGGGCTGGCCCAGGTTGCGGTCGTCGATCGCGGCGCCGCGCGCCGTCAGGGCCGCGCGGACCTGGTCGGGCAGCGCGTCGGCGGGGAGGACGCCTTGCCCAGCCGTGAACGAGTCGCCGACGAAGGCCACCAGCGGCGTGTCGGTCCGCGGGCGGACCCAGTCGTCGGGCAGGTCCACCCCGTCGATCGACAGCGCGACGGGCTCCTCCGGGCGACGCCAGGGCTGACGCGCAGGCGGGACGCCCAGGCCCATCCAGGTCGCGCCCACCTCAGCGAGCCACAGCGTCAGGCACGCGATCCACGCCCACTCAGCGGCCACGCGGGCGCCGCGAGGCCACCCCAGGCGGCGCGTCCGTCCCAGGCTGCCGGCGACCACGAGCGCCGACCCCGCGACGACCAGCAGCACCGCATGCGTCATCCCAGTACTCCGCGATCGAGCCGCCGCGGCGAGGACCTACCCCTCGACCGCGGCCCAGACCTACCACACCGCGTGCAACACCGCGATTCCGCGCGCCGCCCGCGGCGTGGCGGGGGGTGAGCCACGCCTGGGGCGGCGGTCGCTCGCCCTGTCGGACCACGGCCAGGCCCTCGTCGTCTCGCCGGTGTGGGACGATGGCGCGCTGCACGCGGAGCTCCCCTGTTCGGCTCGGGTGTCCCATCGCGTCGAGCCAGCGCGGTGATCTGACCCGGCTGATCGGGATCTGATCCGGCGTCGGCTTGGCCGAGGCCCAGCCCGCCTCGCTCCGACCGCGTCTAGGCGCGCCCCTTCCGCGCCCGACGCACGGAGCGGATCGCGCACCTCGCGCAGGTCTCGTCGTGCTTGTAGCCTCGGCACGCGCCGCGGATCCCATGGTGGGCCAGCGCGACGTCGAAGCGGACCGGGTCGGCCACGGCATTGCTTCGTCGTCGCGCGGACGGGCCCGAGGTGGTCGTGTGCGGCGTGAGCTGATCCCTCGGGTGCTCTTCCCGCCGGTTTCAAGCAAGACGCGCAGGCTTGCCCCGGCTGTGGGCCTCGAATGCGACTGGTCCTTCCGACCGGTCGGCGCTGTGGCTGGCGGCAGGAGCTTGAAATGCCTCTGCTCGCGGATCTGGTCATGGATCTCCAGTCCTTGTAGAGTCGTCGTAGCGGGGGTGTGTATGATCCTCTGGATGCTTGCCGTCGCGCTCGGGGCGACGGTCGACGACGCGTCGCCTGTGTCTCTGCGCGCCAATGCGACGGACGGAACCTTCCGTGACTCGCTCGACTTCCTCGAGCAGCCCGCGCGGCTGTCCTGGCAGGAGGGGGCGGACATCTGGTCCCAGCTCGCGCTGCGCTCAGGCAGCACCGGGCTCGACGTCGGCACGGTGGCGGCGGTGAAGGGCGGGGCGGTCGGCGCGAACCTGCGCTTTGTGCGCGCATCGAACCGCACCAACCGAGCCGACGCACCGGATCTGTACGCGTACAACTCCAACGATCTACGCTTCACGATCGCCACCGCGCACGCGCTCTCGCCCACCTGGGGGTTTGGGTTCGGCTTGTGGGGGCGCGCGCGCCTGGGCTCGATGCTGTCGTGGACGCCGAGCGACACCGACGGCGCGCTCGATGACCCCTCGACCGACGTGCGCATGCACAGCGACTCGGCGCAGGCCGGCCTACGGGTGGGCTTTGTCCACCAGGTTGACGACCGGGAGCTCGACGTACACGCCCGCCTCATCTGGGACCAGGTCCTCGACAGCGCACACGGCTCCGCCGACGGCATGACAGTCGACGGCTTCGTGGACGAAGCGATCTTGAGCCGCGGCGTCGCCTTCGCCGGGCACAACCGACGCACCTGGGCAGGCGCCGTCACCGTCGATCACCTGCAGCCCACCCCCGGACGCCTCGCGCTCCGCACCTACGTGGACGTGCTGGCCCAAGGTGGCGGGGTCGCGCAGGCGCACTTCGACCAGACGGTGGACCAGCTGGGGGAAGTCCACAGCCTGTGGTCACAGGTGGGGAGCGTCGGCGCGTCGCTCGACCTGCGCCTGCTCGGCCGCGCGCGCTGGGAGAAGCTCGATCTGTGGTTCGGTGGGCGTGCGTTCGCGCGCTTCGAGACCTTCCACGGGGTGCGTGATCTGACCGAGCAGGACCCCGCCGGCGATCCGGTGTTCTCTGAGTCCACCGAGGTGCTCGCCCGCGAGGGCTCGCTGCTGCTCGCCGTGCCGATTTCGCTGGAGGCCAAGGTGCACTCGCGGGTGACCTTTCGGGCCGCGGCGGTCGCTTACTGGCATCTGAACGGGACCGGGAAGCGTACGTCCACCGTGGCGGGCTTCGACTCAGAGCCCACCGCTCGCGTCTGGTCCGACTACACCGGTGCGTCCGCGCACACCGGCATGCGCTGGCGGCCGGTCGACCTGCTCGACTGGGACGTGGACCTTGGCGTGGGGTCGACGGGTGGGTACCTGAGCGGGGCTACCGGCAGCGGCGGCTCGGGGTCTGGCGAGCCGACCATCCCCGACGTGTCCCAGCTCGGGTTCAGCACGTTCAACCTGGACCTCAACGTGAGCACGAGCCTGACGCTGCGTCTGTGAGCGCGGCCAGCGAGGCATCGCCGGGCCCCGCTACGGTGCACCGCACGCTCGCCAACGTCGCCGGGGGGCGCGCTGGTGAGCCCATCGCGGGCCATGTTCCCGGCGAGGCGTTACGACCCGGGGCTTAGCTGGAGCCCTGGATGCCTTTCCTCCCCATGACAGCCGACGAGGTCGGCGACACGCCGCTCGACGTCATCCTGGTCACGGGCGACGCCTACGTCGATCACGCGTCGTGGGGTGTGTCGGCGATCGGCCGCTGGTTGGAGGCCCACGGCTACCGGGTCGGCATCATCGCCCAGCCGGACTGGGACGACGTCGAGGTGTTCCGCGCGCTCGGTCGGCCCCGCCTGTTCTTCGGGGTGACGGCCGGGAACATGGACTCGATGGTGAACCGCTTCACCGCGTCGCGGCACCTGCGCTCGACGGACGCCTACGCGCCCGGCGGCGAGTTCGGCCTGCGCCCGGACCGCGCGACCATCCCTTACGTCGCCAAGTGCAAGCACGCGTTCCCCGGCGTGCCGGTGGTGATCGGCGGCATCGAGGCCTCGCTGCGGCGCCTAGTCCACTACGACTACTGGCAGGACCGCCTGCGCGGCTCCATCCTGCTCGACGCCAAGGCCGACCTGCTGGTGTACGGCATGGGCGAGCGGCAGATCGTGGAGATCGCCAGGCGCTTGGACGCGGGCCTGCCGATGAGCGCGTGTCGCGACATCCCGGGCACGGCGTACGCGACCGGCAGCAAGGAGGCCCCGCCTCCCGTGGGCGATCAGGTGATCGAGCTGCCCACGCTCGACG
This sequence comes from Pseudomonadota bacterium, assembly GCA_947475315.1. Lineage (GTDB taxonomy): Bacteria > Myxococcota_A > UBA796 > UBA796 > CAIOSP01. The sequence continues at coordinate 19,243 of CANJMY010000039.1, forward strand.
AGTGCCGCGCCGACCCTCTCCAGTTCAACCGCGTCACGGTGTGGATGTACCGCGAGAGCAACGCGCACTGCGGTCGCGTGCTCATCCAGCGCCACGGCGAGCGCACGGTGGTGGTGAACCCGCCCGCCGAGCCGCTCGACACCGCCATGCTCGACCGCCTGCACGAGCTGCCCTTCGAGGGCACGCAGCACCCGTGCTACCGCAAGCCCATCCCGGCGCTCGCCAGCATCCAGGGCTCGATCGCTGTGAACCGCGGCTGCTCTGGCGGCTGCAGCTTCTGTGCGCTCACCATCCACCAGGGCAAGGACGTCGTCAGCCGCTCGCCCGAGAGCGTGATGCGCGAGCTCAAGAAGATGACCGAGCAGCCCGGCTGGAACGGCATCGTGACGGACCTGGGCGGGCCCACGGCCAACATGTTCCACATGCGCTGCAACTCGGAGGCGGCCAACAAGGTCTGCCGTCGCGTGAGCTGCCTGCACCCGGTCCGCTGCAAGCACTACGGCACCGACCACAAGCCGTTCATCGACCTGCTGCGCAAGACGCGCAACATGCCGGGCGTGCGCCGCGTCTACGTGAACTCGGGCATTCGCTACGACCTGGCGTCGGTCGAGCCGGAGTTCATCGACGAGCTGGCGACCTACCACGTGCAGGGCCAGCTCTCCGTCGCGCCGGAGCACGCGTCGTCCAAGGCGCTGATGCAGATGCGCAAGCCGGAGATCAAGTACTTCGACGCGTTCATCGACCGCTTCAAGAAGGCCACGGCCGCCGCGGGCAAGGAGCTCTTCCTGGTGCCGTACTTCCAGTGCGCGCACCCGGGCGTCGGGCCCGAGGAGGCCATCGAGCTGGCCCACTACATGAAGGCGCGCGGGCTGCGGCCGCGGCAGGCGCAGATGTTCATGCCCACGCCGGGGACCATCGCCACCGCCACCTACGTGTCGGGCATCGACCCGTACACCAAGGACCCGGTCTACGTGGCCAAGGGCGACCGCGAGCGCAGCCGCCAGCGCGCGCTGCTCTTCTACTGGAAGCAGGAGGAGTGGCCGCACGTCCGTGAGGCGCTGATCTCCTGGGGCCGCCGCGACCTGATCGGGCGCGGGCCGGAGTGCATCGTGCCGTCTGGGCCGTCGTACGGGGCTTGGCAGAAGCCCAAGTCCGAGCGGGACGGGGTCCGGTTCGACACCCACATGGGCATGAAGGTCGAGCGGGCCTCGCCCGACGAGGAGCGCGCCGAGACCTGGGAGGCCGTGGCCGAGAGCCGTCCTTCCGCCTGACGAACCCAACTACGGGCTAGACAGCTCAATCCTTGTGGTATCGTTCCGACTCTTAGAATGGAGAGGGACGCATGCGGCAGCTTCGGTTTGGAGTGGTGGTCTTTGGCGCGCTGGTCGGCTGCAAGCCGGCCGAGGTCGCGGGCGCGGTCGAGGGCACCAACCCCGGCGAGTGCGAGGACGGCGCCGACAACGACGTCGACGGGTACTTCGACTGCGACGACAACAACTGCTGGGGCGCCCCGGTCTGCAAGGACGGCGCGGGCGGCAGCGGCGGCAGCGGCGGCGGCGTGGACACGGACACCACCGGCGCCGACACCGACGAGCCGACGTTCAGCGGACACGGCATCTTCGACAACCTGCAGTCGTTCTCGATGACCTACATGGTGACGTTCGACTTCGACAATTTCGGCGACACCATCTGCAACCAGTACTTCCACAGCTCCAACTGCAACTGCTCGGCGGTGTACTCGGGTCACGGCGTGCTGATCGAAGCCGAGAACCAGCGCAACACCTACGAGGGTGAGTGGAAGCTCGAAGCCTCCAACTGCCTGGTGCTCGACGACATGCGCGTGGAGACGACGGACCCCACGTTCAATGACGGCTCGATCTGGAGTCCGAAGACCACGACCGACGCGTACCACACGTTCCACTTCAAGTCGGACAAGACCGGCATCATCGACTGGATCACCCACTCCGATCTGTCTGCCACCGACCGTGTCACCACGAACATCATGGAGGCGGAGCAGTACTGGATCCGCGCCACCGAGCCGCACGCGCTCGACGAGGTGACCTGGACGCTCCACTACCACGAGCGGGAGGTCAAGTTCGCCGACCTCATCGCCGTGATCAACATCAGCGACGTGGACTACGCGTTCTCCGAGACGACCACGCCGCCGGAGCTCACGCTGCCTGAGCTGATCATCCCGTAGTCGCGCGCGACGGCGCGGCTACCAGCCCGCCGTCAGCATGAACTGGAACGCGACCGGGCTGGGCTCTGGGTCCAGCATGGTGTCCTTGAGCAGCTGGAACCCCACCCAGGCCTCCAGACCGCCGAGCGGCGTGCGACCCACGCCGCCCACGCCCGCGACCGGCTGCAGGTCCTGCAGGTGGATGCCGCGCTGCACCACCGCGCCGCCGTCGACGTGGTCGGTCACCGCCTCCCAGGTGCGGCCCACGTCGAAGAAGGTGCCCAGGTACAGGTCGGGGTGCAGGCGGAAGCGCGCCTCCAGGCTGGCGTAGAGCATGGCGTCGCCGCCGGGGAGGACCTCGCCCTTGGCGCCCGGGGAGCCGGGCGGGCCCAGCCGGTGGTAGCCCCAGCCGCGCATCGAGCCTGAGCCACCCAGGAAGAAGCGGTTGATCAGCATGCCGTCCTGGTCGCCGTCGTCGGGGGTCTCGTTGAACCCGAACGAGAGGCGAGACACCAGCACGAGGCGGTCTGGGACCGCCGACGCGTACCACACCAGATCGCCGGCGAGGCGATGGTACTGGACCCCGTTGGTGAGGCCGATCGGGATGCCCTCCAGCTCGATCTTCACGCCCTTGGTCGACAGGCGCGCGCGCTCCGTCGAGTCGTAGGCCATGGCGATCACGAGCGCGTGCAGGTCGTTGTGGTCGGCGAGGCCCAGGCCGCCGGCGCTCTTGGGCGAGAAGCCCCGGGCGAACGCGTCGGCCTGCCAGGGCCACCCGAACTCCCACACGTAGCCGCCGCGGTAGAACACGCCGAAGGACAGGCGGGGGTTGGGTCGCCAGCGGAAGCCGCCTTCGCCCAGGGCGCGGACCTGGAAGTACCCGCGGTAGGTGTCAAGCGCGCCGAACGCGGACGCGAACAGCGACACTCGGTAGATCGGCAGCGGCGCGACCTCGATCTCCACGCGGTGATCGGTGGCGGGGCCGTGCTGGGCGCCGGTGAGGAAGGCGTCTCCGTTGCCCTCAAAGAAGCGGTAGCCCACGCGCGACACGCCCGACACGCTGGCGAACTTGCCGCCGATGCCGCGGTGCGACCACTCCACGCCAAAGCCGAGCGCCAGCAGCGCGCCAGACGTGGAGAGCGACGTGGTGAACCGACGCGAGTCGCGCGGCGCCTCCACGATCCGCATGGTCCAGGGCAGTGTGCCGTCCGGCGCGAGCTTGGGGCCGGGCTCCATGGTGACGGACGACACCTCAGGGTGGGCCTCGATCTGACGGGCGAGCCAGCGGAGGTGATCGCCGAACCACGGCTTGCCCGCGTGCGACTCGCGTGACGCGTGCTCGGCGAGGAGGCGGATGTTGAGCACACGCGTCCCGGCGATCGTCAGCGCGCCGATCGGAGGCGTCTCGCCCGGGTCCACATGGTAGCGCTCCACGCGCGCCTCGACGGGGCCGGCCACCTCGACCCACACCCGCGCCAGCGGCCACGCAGCGTTCTCCAGCGTGGCCCGGAGCTTGGCGAGCACCTCGCGACGACGGGAGGCTGAGGTCGCGGCCTTGGAGGGCGGCATGGCGCGCGCGAGCGCGTGCTGCACCGGGAGCGGCAGCGCCTTCGCGCCGAACAGGTCGGCGTGGGCGAGCACCTCGCGCGGGCCTGGGTCCACCGTGAACGTGATGTCGATGAAGCGCGTGTGCTGGCGGTTCATCAGCCAGGTGGCGTTGGCGTGCACGGGCGCCCAGCTGATCGTGGCGTCGGCCCAGCCCTCGTCGGTGAACCACCGCTTCAGGCGGTCGACGTCCTCGTCGAGGAGCGCCTTGTCGAGGAGAGGCCGCTTCTCGATCAGCGTGCCGCCGGGCGCGAACTGCCACCAGTGGGAATTGCGGTGGGTGACCACCTTGCGGGCGAGCAGGGACGTTCGGCGGGCTTGGGTGGGCGTGTCGGCCGACGCGGGCTTGAGCGGGGGCAGGTCTGGGTCGCCCAGCGGGTCGCGGCCGGTGGGGGATGGCCCGCGGACGTGGATCTGGCCCACCCACGGCACCGGCACGGGCTTGGGCACGCAGCCCAGCAGCAGCACGGTGACGAGGAGCAAGACCCGCACTCAGACCTCACGACGTGGCCTCCTGACCCGTCTGGCCCCGGCGCGCACCGCGATGGGCGGCGTGACCTGCGAGGAAACCGTGCCACGCTGGCGCCGGGCCCGTTAGGCGACGGAGCGGAGGTCGGATGAAGCTCGCGACCATCGACAATGGAACCCGCGACGGCGCCCTCGTGGTCGTTCGCCGAGATCTCGCGGCCTGCGCCTCCGCCGCGGACGTCGCGCCCACGCTGCAAGCCGCGCTCGACGATTGGGACGCCCTCGCGCCCCGCCTGCACGCGCTGGCCGAGGCCCTGGAGCAGGGCGCCGTGCCCAGCATCGGCTTCGAGCACTGCCGCTTCCGCTCGCCGCTGCCCCGCGCCTACGAGTGGGTGGATGGCTCGGCCTACGTGAACCACATCGCGCTGGTCCGCAAGGCCCGCGGCGCGGAGCCGCCCCCCGGCCTCTACACCGACCCGCTGGTCTACCAGGGCGGCAGCGGCGTGCTGCTCGACCCCAATCAGGACGTGCCCCTGGTCGACCCGGCGTGGGGCCTGGACTTCGAGGGTGAGATCGTCGTCATCCTGGGCGACACGCCGATCGGCACCCAGGCCGCGGCGGCGGGCGGGTCCATTCGACTGGTCACGCTCGCCAACGACTGGACCCTGCGCAACCTCATCCCGCCCGAGCTCGCCAAGGGCTTTGGCTTCTTCCAGAGCAAGCCGGCCACCGCGTTCGCGCCGGTCGCCGTCACGCCCGACGAGCTGGGCGACGCCTGGAAGGACGGCCGCCTGCACCTGCCGCTGCGGGTCGACCACAACGGCGTGCGCGTGGGTCACGCCAACGCGGGCCCTGAGATGCACTTCTCGTTTCACGACCTGATCGCGCACCTCACCAGGACGCGCGCGTACGTCGCGGGCACGATCGTCGGCAGCGGCACGGTGTCGAACGACGATCCGTCCATGGGCTACAGCTGCGTGGCTGAGATCCGCATGCGCGAGACCATCGCCGACGGCGCCCCCAAGACCCCCTTCCTCAAGGCTGGAGACCACGTGCGAATCGAGGTCCTCGACTCCCACGGCAAGAGCGTGTTTGGTGCGATCGACCAGCGCGTGGTGTCCGCATGAAGCTCTACGGCTATTGGCGCAGCAGCGCGACCTGGCGCGTGCGCATCGGGCTCCACCTCAAGGGCCTCGCGTATGACTACCAGCCCGTCCACTTGGCGAAGGACGGCGGCGAGCAGAAGACCGACACGCACCGCGCGCGCAACCCGCTGGGTCAGGTGCCGGTGCTCGAGGTTGAGGCCGACGGCCAGCTCGTGCACCTGTCGCAGTCGCTGGCGATCCTGCAGTGGCTCGACGAGGTCTACCCGACGCCCGCCATCCTCCCGGCCGACGCCATCGCGCGCGCCCGCGTGCGGCAGCTGTCCGAGGTGGTGAACGCGTGGATCCAGCCGCTGCAGAACCTCGACACCCTCGCGCGCGTCGAGGCGCTGGGCGGCGATCGCAGCGCGTGGGCGCGCTCGGTGATCCACGACGGCCTGACGGCGCTGGAGGCCACCGTGCGCGACACGGCCAGCACGTTCCTGGTGGGCGACTCTCCCACGCTCGCGGACATCTGCCTGGTGCCACAGCTCTACAACGCCCGCCGCTTCGGCGCGGACGTGACGCCGTTCCCCACGCTGTTGCGTGTGGAGGCGGCGTGCAACGCGCTGCCCGCCTTCCAGGCGGCGCACCCTGACGTCCAGCCCGACGCCACCCCGACCTGACGCGGAGCCTTTGATGACCCGACTCGAACCCCTCGGCATTCGCCGGCTGGACTCGCTGCACTTCTACGTCCGTGACCTGGAGCGCACGCGCCGCTTGCTGGTCGACACGCTCGACTTCGCCGAGCTGGGCGAGAGCGACGACGACCTGACCGTGCGTGGTCGGCAGAAGTCGGTGGTGTTCCAGGCGGGCGACGCGCGCGTGCTCGTCAGCACGCCGGTCGGCGACGGTGGCCGCGCGTCGCGCTGGCTGCGCAAGCACCCCGAAGGTGTCGGCACGCTCGCGTTTGAGGTCGAGGACATCGACCGCGCGTGGAAGCTGCTGAGCGAGCGCGGCGGCACGCCGATCGACGAGATCGCGCGCTTCACGGACGCGGCCGGCGGCACGCTCGCCACCTTCTCCATCACCACCGCGTTCGGCGACACCACCTTCCGCTTCTTTGAGCGCAAGGGCTACGCGGACCTGTACCCGGGCATCTCCGCGTACGCCGAGCCGCGCGGCGGCAAGAACACGTTCGGCTTCAAGGGCTTCGACCACGTCACGTCGAACTTCGAGACCATGAAGCCCGCGCTGCTCTGGATGGAGCACGTGCTCGGCTTCGAGCAGTACTGGGATGTCGAGTTCCACACGGTCGACGTGGCCGAGGACAAGTCGAACGGCTCCGGCCTCAAGTCGATCGTCATGTGGGACCCCTACAGCGGCCTGAAGTTCGCCAACAACGAGCCGTGGCGCCCGTTCTTCAAGCGCTCGCAGATCAACGTGTTCGCTGAGGAGCACCGCGGCGACGGCGTGCAGCACGCGGCCCTGCTCACCGACGATATCCAGACCTGCGTGCGCGGCCTGCGCGAGCGCGAGCTGCCGTTCATGCCCACGCCCCAGGCCTACTACGACATGCTGCCCGACCGCCTGGTGAAGCTGGGCATCGGCACCATCCCCGACGATCAGGCCGAGCTGCGCGACCTGCAGGTCCTGGTCGATGGCTGCGCACCCAACGCCTACATGCTCCAGATCTTCCTGCGCGAGATGTCGGTGATCCACGGCGACGCCGAGGGAGGCCCGTTCTTCTTCGAGATCATCCAGCGCAAGGGCGACAAGGGCTTTGGCGCGGGCAACTTCCGCGCGCTCTTTGAGAGCATCGAGCGGCAGCAGGTCAACGAAGGCCGCGCCACCTAGGAGTCGCCATGCTCGATCGTCTGGTGGTCGGCGAGGTCGCGACCAAGCACCACATCACGCTGCACGGCCCGGACGGCGCGCTCCGCTACGAGGAGTGCCTGACCCGCAAGGGCTTCGACGGGCCGTACTCCATCCTCTACCACGAGCGCCGCCCGCACCTGGCGCAGGTGGAGGCGGGGCACCGGCACGGCTGGCCCATGCCGGTGTCGGCCGACGTGGCGCGACCGCTCGCGCGCAGGCACTACCAGGCGCAGAACGTGAACCGCGCCAAGTGGCTGCCGTCGTCGAACGCCGGGCCGGTGGACGCGCGCTTCCCGCTGATCTTCAACGAGGACGTGGTGGTCGCGACCGTGGTGCCGAATGGGCCCGACCCGGTCTACGTCACCAACGCGGACTCCGACGAGATCCTGTTCATCCACGAGGGCGGCGGCGTCCTGCGCACGATGTTCGGCGACCTGCGCTTCAACGCGCTCGACTACGTGTGTGTGCCGCGCGGCGTGCTGCACCGCTTCATCCCGGACGCCGACACGCGCCAGACCTGGCTGTCGATGCAGTGCCTGGGCGGCGCGGGCCTGATCGACAAGTGGCGCAACGACGTGGGCCAGCTGCGCATGGACGCGCCGTACTCCCATCGCGACTTCCGCCGGCCGGAGTTCGTCGGGCCGATGGATGAGGGCATCCGCGAGCTGGTCGTGCTGCGCGAGGGGCGCTGGCACACGTTCCGCTACGCGGACAGCCCGCTCGACGTGGTGGGCTGGGACGGCACCGTCTACCCGTGGGCCTTCCCCATCCTGAACTTCCAGCCGCGCGCGGGGCTGGTGCACCTCCCGCCCGACTGGCATGGAACGTTCGCGGCGCGTGGCGCGTTGATCTGTTCGTTCGTGCCGCGTGTGGTGGACTTCCACCCGGACGCCATCCCGTGCCCGTACCCGCACAGCTCGGTCGACTGCGATGAATTCCTCTACTACGTGCAGGGCAATTTCACGTCGCGCCGCGGCGTGGGGTCGGGCAGCATCAGCGTGCACCCCTACGGCATCCCGCACGGCCCGCATCCTGGGTCGTACGAGCGCAGCATCGGCACCACGCGCACCGACGAGCTGGCGGTCATGGTCGACACCTTCCGGCCCATGCACGCCACGCCGTACGCGCTTGGCGTCGAAGATCCGGGTTACCACGACAGCTTCCTCACCTGAGGTCTCCGGGTGCGCGTAGCGGCCGTTCAATTCAAGGCGGACCGCGCCAACCCCAAGGGCGCGCGCGCGTCGCTGGCCGGGTGGGTGGGTCGCGCCGCGATCGGCTCGGATCTGGTCGTGTGCCCCGAGATGGCGGCCACCGGCTACATCTTCTCCAACCGCGCGGCGGCCTCGCTGGTGGCTGAGGACCCGACCGGGCCCACCTTCCAGGCGCTGCGCGTGCACGCCAAGGAGCACGGCGCGTGGGTGGTCGCGGGCTTCCCCGAACGTGCCGGCGACACGCTCTACAACAGCGCGATGGTGATCGACGGTCGCGGCGAGCTGGCGTTTGTCTACCGCAAGACGCTGCTCTTCGAGGCCGACGAGAGCTGGGCCTGCCCGGGGGACTCCGGCTACGTCGCGTTCGAGACGCCGTTTGGTCGGTTCGGCGTCGGCATCTGCATGGACCTCAACGATCCGACCTTCCTGGAGTGGTCGACCGACTCCGAGCTCGACGCGCTGGCCTTCCCGACCAACTGGCTCGACGAGGGCGGCGACGTCTGGCCCTACTGGCGCTGGCGCGCGTCGCAGGCGGGGACCACGCTGATCGCCGCGAACACTTACGGGCACGACGCGCCGCTGGACTTTGTGGGGCGGAGCGCGGTGGTGACGGCGGCGCGGGTGCTGGCGGGGGCGCCGAACCAGGGGGACGTGGTGGTGCGGGCGACGTTGAAGCGGTGAGGGTGGCGCGGGCGGCCGCGCTGGGGCGTTCGTAGTGCTGGCGCACTGTGCGCGGTCGATGGTGTGTGCGGGCGTGCCCGATGCGCGGTCTGCGTCGCGGTGCGGGCGTCGCCCGCGTGCGGTCGGTGGAGTCGCGCGCACGCGCGCGAAGCGCGGACTGCGTCGCGCTGGCGTCGGCCGAGTCGCGGCCGGTGTTGTCGCGTGGACGGCGCCTGAGTCACGGTCTGCGTTGCCTTGCGGGCCACGGCGGGTGCGGTTCGTGCGGCGAACCGCGGTGCGCGGCGGCTCGCGCGACGGTGAGTGCGGCGCGTGAGTTCCACGGCGGTGCGGAACGGCGCGCGCGTGTACCGGCGTGGCGCGTGTGCGAGTGGCGCGTCGCGCGGCGGAGCGATCGCCGATTGGGCGTCGGATTGGATCGCGTGCTGCGTGGCCGGCCTGTGGGACGTAGGGATCGCGCTGCGCGGTCCGGATGCGCGGTGCGCCGCTCGGGCAACCACCTCCGGCTGCGATTGGCGCGCGGCTGGGGCGCCGCGCCGCGGGATGGCGCGACCGTTGGCGTGCTCAACCGGCGCGCGAAGCGCGCGGCTCAGTGGGGACTTCATGATTGTCATTTGTGAAGGGCCGTCCTTGACAGTTTCGCGGCCTTCGACTCGGAGCGAGTCGCTGCCGCCGCTCGCGCTCCGAGTCTGACGCACCTCCCGCGCGCCGTGCAGCGCGGATCGACACTCCTCCGCCTCGCGCGTCGTCTGACGCCGTCGGGAGCGCCCGCAGGCCCCAACGGAGGCGCCCAAATTCGTGGTGATACCTCGTCTCATCCCGAGGCCACCATGAACGCCGTCCCCGATCGCGCACACCAGATCCACGCCGAGCTGATCGCCGCCCTCCGCCAACGTCGCGCCGCCGAGCACACCGCCGCGCGCCTGCTTCGCCAGGTCGCCGACGAGTCGCTTCACCACGCGCTCGGCTACGCCTCGATCTACGACTACGCGGAACAGGCGCTCGATCTGTCTGTCCGCCAAGCGCGCGGCTTGTTGCAGGTCGGTGGCATGTTGCCGTCGCTCCCTGCGCTCGACGCGGCCTTCGCCGAGGGCACGATCTCGTGGACCAAGGCGCGCGAGTTGATCCGCGTGATCACGCCCGAGACCGACGCGGCCTGGGTCGCGGCGGCCACGGAGAACACCAGCCGCACGTTGGAGGCGATGGTGTCGAAGTCGCAGGTTGGCGAGGCGCCGCGGGCGCTCAACGATGACCCACGTGGGTCAGCGCGAACTCGGTTCGTCGTCGAGATGGAGGCGTCGGACGCCGCGATGCTACGCGACGCGCTCGCGCTGCTGCGGGCCCAGGCGGGCCTGCACGGCGTGGAGATGGACGAGGGCTCAGCGCTCGCGGCGATGGCGCAGCGTGTGATCTTTGACGCCGAGGGCGACGCGGCGCCGATCGCTGAGCGCTACCGGGTGATCGTGACGCGCTGCCCCGACTGCGGCGACGCGCACGCCGCGGATGCCGAGGTCAGTGAGACGGTCGCCGCGCAGGCCGCGTGTGATGCGGAGGTCGTCGACCTGCGACCCGGTCCGGGTCACGGTCACCTGATGCGCACGATCCCGCCCGCGATCCGGCGCGCCGTGCTGCACCGCGATGGGACGCGCTGCGCCGTGGCGGGCTGTCGGTGTCGGCTGTGGCTGGACGTGCACCACCTGCGATCGCGCGCGGCCGGTGGGACACACGAGGAGGCGAACCTAGTGACGCTGTGTGCGCTGCACCATCGACGCGTGCACGACGGGTTGCTCGCGCTCGAGATCGTCCGTGACCCA
>CANJMY010000040.1 GCA_947475315.1 Pseudomonadota bacterium
CCATGCTGCCCAGGCCGTCCCAGCCGTGGCACGCCTTGCAGCGCGCGAAGTCCGCGGGGGCGGTCACGCCGTAGTCCGCCAGGGCGCCCGTGCCGCCGCCGCCGGTGGCGTACCATTGCGAGTAGGCCGCGCCGCCAGCGATGCCGTCCGCCGCGTCGTAGGCGGCCGGAACGGGGCCAGGCCAGTCCGTGCCGTCCGCGCCGTCCGCGCCGTCCGCGCCGTCCGCGCCGTCGACACCGGCCGCGCCGTCGGCACCGTCCGCGCCATCGACACCGTCCGCTCCTGGGGCGCCGTCGGCGCCGTCCGCGCCCGCGGGGCCGGTCGCGCCGTCAAGCCCGTTCACCCCGTCGGCGCCCGCGGGCCCAATGGCCCCCTCGCATCCGAGTCCGAAGCACGCGAACAGCAGCACTATGTTGAATTTAATAATCATCAGCTTCTTCCATTGGTTTGGGCATGTCTGGACGCAGCGCGCGTGCCGTCCGTCCCTCACCTCGGTTCACGTCCTCGGCGCGACGCTTTGGGGTGTTGACGGACCGGGGTGCGCCACGTCCACCCACAAGACGGTGGCGCCGATCGCCGCGATCCGCAGGGCATCGTGCCGCGGCGCGGGCTCGGTGTGGAGCGCGCGCTAGAGCGGCGCCGCGGACGCGAACGCCAGATGGAGGGCGTTGACGAGGGCGAGCGATGGCGCGTCGTTCATGGCCTGGCCCGCCATCGCGACGACGCGGTGGCGGGGTCTGGAGCGTCGTCACGATTCGTGGCGTCCGCGGGCGCGACGCGCGCGCGAACATGGCGATCGTGTTGAAGGCGCCGACGCGTCAGCGGGGGCGGTAGGGCCTCCGCGCGCCCTCGCTCACCGCCGCCGACGCGCCGCCGCCAGCGACACGAGCGACACCGCGATCCACGCGCCGGCCGCGCCGCTCGTGGTCTCGCAGCCACAGCTCGCGGACTTGGTGGTGTCGGTGTCGCTGCCGCCGTCCGTCGAGGCGACGTCCGTGTCGACGCTCGCCAGGTCCGTGTCGGCGGTGTCGTGCTTCACGACGTCGGTGTCGCCGCTCGCCGCCGCCACGATCGCGATCTCCGCGCAGTGGTGGTAGAAGCAGCCGCCCGGGTTGTTCAGCCCATGGTTCGACATGAACTCGAGCACCTGCAGCGTGCAGTGGTCGCAGGTCACGTCGGACGGCAGCGTGACCTCGAAGGTCTGCGAGCCGGTCATTGGGGACGTGTGGACGAGCATGCCGTCGGCCAGGACCGGGAACACGGGCGCCGGGTCGATCTCCACGCTGCCGCAGGCGGTGGTGCCAGGCGTGACGAGGGGCTCGGCCGGCAGCTCGCTGGGGTCGTTCACGGCGAGGGCCACGCGGTAGTGGCCCGGGTGCGGGACCATCTCCTTGAGCTTGATGGTGATGGTCTGACCGGGTGCGTAGGTCGTCACCTTGCCCGTGGGGACGGCGTCGCCGTTGTCGCCGCAGGGCGGCGCCTTCTGCGGGTCACCCAGGATGCCCTGCTTGCTCATCGAGGGCGGGTTCTGCAGGACGAAGTGAGCCTCGGCGGTGTGTGCGGCGACGGCGGAGCCCACAACCAGGACCAGGGCGAGAGCAGAGACGGTCGGCGAAAGAGCACGGCGCATGAGGACTCCAACGGCGCCGCCAAACGCAGTGCCGCCGCCGGATCTACTCCGCGCAGAAGGGCTGTGCGCGCGCCGTGGCGAAGATCGACGAGCGTCCGGCCGCTCGGCGTGTCCCCTACGGCACGCACGTCCCGGTGCCGTAGCAGTGGATCGCCTCGGTCAGCGACACGCCGATGCTCCCGTGCCCCTTGTACAGGTTCGACATGGTCACCGACTGCACGGCCGCGTCGCCCATGAACGGCACGACCTCGATGAAGTACGAGGGCCGGTCGTCGAGCGTGACGGTGGCCTCGGTGCTGTTCTTGAACGAGGCCACGACCGCGCCGTTCACGCGCACGTCCATCCACTCGCCGTCGAGCACGCGGATGTCGAGCACGGGGGCTGCGGTGGTGGCGACCGGCGTCGTGGTCGGATCGACGACCAGCTGCACCACCTGCTGCACGAGCAGGTTCGCGTCGACGATCACCGTGGCGGTGCTGACCGCGGTGGTGCCGTCCTGGCCCGCGCAGGTGACCGCGTAGGTGGTGGTCTGCTCCGGCGTGACGCCGATCTGGCCGGACTTGCCGACCGGGCCGACGCCGTGGTCGATGGCGCAGCCCGCGACCGCGGCGCTGGTCCACGACACCGTGGCGCCGCCGCCGGGCGCGATGCGCGCGGGCTTGGCGGTGGCGTTCACCTCGGGCGACGGCACGCGCACGGCGACGGCCGCGTCGCGCGACACGGTGCGGACGCCGTCGGTGCAGGTGAGCCGGTAGCTGGTGTCGCCCTTGGGCAGCAGCTCCGACTTGCCGTTGGTCGGCACGTCGCCCACGCCGGGCGCCACGTTGCAGCTGCGCGCGTTGTGCGTCTCCCACGAGAGCGTGGCGACCGCGCCGGGCGCGACCACGGCGGGTGCTGAGAACGAGACGATCTGCACGTCGCGGCTGGAGAGCGCCAGGCGGGTGCCGACGCCGCCGAGCCAGGCGGTGGCGAGCTCGGCGCCGACCGACAGCGAGCGACCTGCCGCATCGCGCGCGACGCCCTCGATCGCGTAGTAGCCAGGGAAGGGCGTGATGCGGACGTCGAAGGTGATGACGTCGGCGGGGATGGGGCTGCCGTCGGGCTCGTAGCGGACGACGCCCATCAGGTTGCGACGGACCAGGTCCTCCACGCGCGGGACGACGACCTCATCGACCTCGGGCTCGCTGCGGTCGCGCAGGGCGACCTCACGCACCCACACCGGGCGGCTGGCCGTGAACGCGACGAGACGGTCCTGCCACGCGGTCAGCAGCTGGCGGCCGACGTCGGAGGGCAGATCGCCCAACAGCCCGCCCTTGTCCATCTGCACGACGACGCACACCTCGCGCGCGCCGGACACCTTGCGCTGTGTGGTCGAGAGCGTCTGGACTCGGCCGGTCAGCGCCATGACCTGCGCCTGGTAGCGGGTGTCGACCTGGGCCGCGAGCGTGCCGAGCAGCTCTCCCGCCAAGCGCTCGCGCAGGCCATCGGCCACCTTGGTCATGTCCTTCTTCTTGGCGAAGGGCGCCGATGCCCAGCGGCGCACCTGGCTCTCGACCGTCGCGGGCTTGCACCAGTCCTCGGCGTGGGCGGGCGCGCTGGAGAGCGCGATCGCGAGCGCGATCAGGGGCGGGGCAAGTCGACGAACAGGCATGCAGGCTCCAGCGGCGAGGCGACGGAGGATACCTCATCCCGGGGCGGGGACGATCACGGTTGATCGGTGGACCGCGGTGCCGCACACCTCGAGCGGGGCTCAGCCTGAGATCAGCTCGACACGGTAGGGCTCTTGGCAGCCCGCGCAGCGGATCCAGCAGTCCTTGGACCAGACCTTGCCCTCGCCGGGGAGGTCGATCGCGGCCTGACACTTGGGGCAGGTGGCGTGGATGGCGCCCACCTTGGCCTTCTGGCCGTTGATCTGCACCGCGAGGAACAGACCGGCCGAGGGCAGCAAGATGAGCTGGGGCACGTGCGGCGGAATGAACGCCGTCGCCACACCCAGGATGATGCCGCCAAGGCCCAACGACAGGACCTTGGCGAGCTTGGGGCCCTCAGGGATCGGCACGACGTCGATCTGTGCCGGCACGTCGCTGCCGCGCCGATCCCGGAGCCCCATGCGCATGACTAGCGACCGCCGATGACGCCCTTGACGCCGGCCAGCGTGGCCTTCATGCCCTCGTCGCCGTCGTGCCAGTTGGCCGGGCAGACGTTGCCGGTGGTGCGGTTGAACTGGGCGGCGCGGAGGGTGCGGAAGACCTCCTCCACGTTGCGGCCGAGCGGCAGCGCGTTGATGGTGCCGGACAGGACGGTTCCGTCCGGATCGATGATGAAGACGCCGCGGAGGGCCTTGTCGTCGAGGAGGACGTCGTACGCCGCGGCGACGCGACCGCCGAGGTCGGACAGGAGCGGGTACTTCAGCTCGCCGATGCCAGCCTCAGCGCGGGGGGTGCGCATCCACGCCATGTGCGTGTGGACGGAGTCGACGGACACGCCGACGATCTCGGCGTCGACGGCCTTGAACTGGTCGACGACGTCGTCGAACGCGACGATCTCGGTCGGGCAGACGAAGGTGAAGTCGAGCGGGTAGAAGAAGAGGACGAGCCACTTGCCCTTGTAGTCTTCCAGCTTGATGTTGATGGCCTCGCCCTTGAAGGCGGCGGCGCCGGCGAAGGCCGGGGCCTTGGCTCCGATGATGCTCATGGTCAGCTCCTGTGGTGGTTTGTCGGGGAGCCGGACGACCCGTCACGGGACTCCGGAAAAGGGGTTGGCCTATGCACCTGCCCACGCGGCGTCACGTAGGGGCGGGGATCTTTTTTGTCGCAGGACGCCACGGGCCCAGCCCGGCTTGTCGCGCCTGCTGGGGTGCTTACCCGTGGGCCCGCTTCATTGGAGGTTCTCTTGTCGGCAGAGCAGCATGGCTTCAAGGCAGAGGTGCAGCAGCTCCTCGATCTGATGATCCACTCGGTCTACAGCAACCGGGACGTGTTCCTTCGCGAGCTGATCTCGAACGCGGCAGACGCGCTCGACAAGGCCCGCTTCCGGTCGCTGACCGAGCACGACCTGATCCCGGCCGCCACGGACAACCCCGGAGTCCACCTGTCGTTTGACCCGGAGGCCCGCACGGTCGTCCTGGAGGACGACGGCATCGGCATGACCCGCGAGGAGGTGATCCAGAACCTGGGCACCATCGCGCACTCGGGCACCAAGGCGTTCGTCCGCAGCGCCACCGACGCCCAGAAGGCCGACCTGCCCGAGTTCATCGGCCAGTTCGGCATCGGCTTCTACGCCAGCTTCATGGTGGCCGACAAGGTCGTGGTCGAGACCCGCTCCGCCCTGGCAGAGGCCACTGGCGTGCGCTGGACGTCGTCGGGCGCGGGCACGTTCGAGGTCGAGGACATCGACAAGTCCATCCGCGGCACGCGCATCACGCTGCACCTGCGCGAGGACGCCGCCGAGTACGCCGACGAGGACAAGATCCGCGAGATCGTCCGCGAGCACAGCAACTACGTGTCTTGGCCCGTCACCCTGGGTGAGGACCGCCTGAACTCCGCCCGCGCGCTGTGGGCCGAGCAGCCCAGCCAGGTCAGCGAGGACGACGCGAACGAGTTCTACCGCGAGCTGTCCTTCGACTTCGAGAAGCCGGTCGCGCGCGTCCACCTGTCGGTCGACTCGCCGCTCCAGTACAGCGCGCTGCTGTTCGTGCCGCGCCGCCGCCCGTACGACCTGTTCAACCCTGAGGCCGACCGCGGCCCGCGCCTGTACGCGCGCCGGGTGCTGATCGCCGAGCACGCCAAGGAGCTGCTGCCGGACTGGCTGCGCTTCGTGAAGGGCGTGGTCGACAGCGCGGACATCCCGCTCAACGTCAGCCGCGAGATGGTCCAGAAGACCCCGGCCGTGCGCGCCATGAAGGACGCGATCGTCAAGCGCCTGCTCAAGGAGCTGGGCCGCGTGGCGGACGCCGAGCGCGTCGAGGGCGAGGAGCACGCGTACGACGTGTTCTGGGAGAGCTTCGGCGTGCTGCTGAAGGAGGGCTACTTCCACGACAAGGCGTCCTACGGCGACCGTCTGCTGCCGCTGCTGCGCTTCCACACCGTGAAGCACGGCGACGCGATCCAGTCGCTGGCCGCCTACAAGGCCGCCATGCCGGAAGGCCAGGACACCATCTGGTACCTGACCGGCTCCACCCGCGAGCAGGCCTTGGCCTCGCCGCACTTGGAGGCCTTTCGCAAGAAGGGCTGGGACGTGCTGCTGCTGACCGACTCGGTCGACGAGTGGTTCATCCAGGGCCTCACGGAGTACGAGGGCCTGGAGGTCAAGTCGGTCAGCCGCGGTGAGCTGTCGATCGACGACGACGAGGACGGCGAGAAGGCCGACCTCTCCACGCTCGCCCCGTGGATGCAGGGCCTGTTCGAGGGCGCCGTCGCCAGCGTCCGCTCCTCCAACCGCCTGACGGACTCCGCCGCGGTGCTGGTGGACGAGGCGTCGGGCGTCACGTCAAACATGGAGCGGATCCTGCGGGCCGCCAACCAGGACGTCCCGACCGCGCGTCGGCATCTGGAGCTCAACGTGCGGCACCCGCTGGTGAAGAACCTCGCCACGCTTCACGCGCGCGGCGCGTCGGACGTGGCCGAGCCCATCGCCCGCCTGCTGCTCGACGACGCCATGCTGCTGGAAGGGTCGGTGAAGGACGCGTCCGCGATCGGTCGCCGCCTTCAGGGCCTGCTCGAGCGCGCGGCGTCGGCCGCGGTCGAGGGTCGCTAGGTTCGGTGCGCGACGTCGCCACCGCGCTCGGCAGCGAGCGCGGTACGGTGTTTGCATGGATCCGTCCATTCTTGAGGCCAGTCCATGTCTCGCGTCGCGCTTTTCTTTGATGGAAAGAACCATATGAACGATGTCCGCCGGTCCCATCCCGACCGGTGGATCGACCACGCGCGCCTCGCGTCATGGGTGGTGGAGCGCGTCGGCGGCGATCGCTTGGCCGTCTCGCACTACTACACGGGCGTGCCCAGCTCGTCTGAGGACGGCAGCAGCGGCCGCGCGTTGGAGGACCTGCTCCGTGACCTGGAGCGCATCCCCGGCTTCTTCGTGCATCGGTTCCCGCGGATGTCCACGGCGAACGTCTGCTCCAAGTGCGGCCATGAGGACTCGTTCACCCGCGAGAAGATGGTCGACACCAGCCTGGTCGCGGATCTGATCTCGCTCGCGGCTCAGAACGCGTATGACACGGCCGTGGTGTTCTCGGGCGACGCCGACTTCGCGCCGGGCTTGGACGCGGTGCATCGCCTCGGGAAGAAGGTTTGGATCGCCACGTTTGGCGGCGCCCACCTGGCGCGCAGCCTCCAGAAGGCAGCCTGGGGCACCGTCGACTTGTCCCGTGAGATGGATGCCTTTTCTGCCGGGGCGCCCACCGCGACGCCGGGTGTGGCGGCCGATCCGAACGCGCTGGACGCGGAGATCCTGCGGGAGCTGCGCAGGGCAGAGCTTCACTTTGGGGCGATGGGCGGCTTCGTCGGCTCGCACTACTTCCTCAACCGCTGGCGCGGACACGCCATCTCGGACGACCCGAACGACCGTCGGGTGTCCATCGAGCGGCTGATGTCGGCGGGTTTGGTCGAGGGCTACGAGGTCGAAGGCCGCGCCGCGCTGCGGGTCGCCGGTCAGGTGCCGCTGCCTGAGGACCTCGCGCCACCCGATCCTGAGCCCGCGCCCCCGGCCCACGCCAAGTAGGCGCGCCGCTACCAGCCGATCGCGGCCGCCAGCGACTCGGCGGCGCGGACACAGCGGTCGAGCGCGTCCACGTCGACCGCCACGCCGCGCACGATCAACGCCCGGTCGGAGACCTCGACCTCGCCGCGCTCGATCAGCGTGAGCAGGGCCGCGCGTACGTCGCCGTCGAGCTTCTGTCGGACCGCGCCCGGGTCCCAGGCCTGCACGACGAACGCGCCATCGAACGCGGGGTCACCGGCCGTGATGTCCTGCCCGACCACGCTCGCCGCGGCGGTCGACACCCGGCCGACGATGGTCAGGCCGGTGGGGGTGTGCGGGCGGAATCCCAGTGAGACATCGGCTGAGAATCCGTCGTCGGTGCGGGTCGCGCAGACGCGGACGGGCCGCTCGTCGCGCGTGCCCGCGAGGGCCGGGTAGGCAGGGAGCAGCGTCAGGCCGAGGCGCTCGGCCAGGTCGGTCCAGACGCTGGCGCGCTCGGCCAGGGCAGGGGACGGGCCGATCGCCACGCGCGACCCTTCGAGCGCCAGGACCGTCTGACGCAGCGCGTCGACCAAGCTGCGCAGGACCGCCTCGGAGGACGGAGGGCGGCGCAGGCGCACCCGCACCCAGAGGTCGGTGATCTCCAGGTCGATCCCCAGCTTGAGCAGGCGAGACACGGCGTCGCGCACGTCGCCGCTGAACAGCGCGGCCGCGCGCTCAGGCTCAAAGGCCCGCAGCTCCACCAGCTCGTCGAGCTTGCGGTCGCCGGTGGGCAGCGAGGGCGCGCGGGACCGGCGGAAGCGGCGCCGACCGCGCTTGCGCATCACCAGGCCCAGGCCCAGCGGCGTCGCCAGGTCCAGGATGGCGACCAAACTGAGCCGGCGGCGGTCCTCCTCTTGGTCGACCACCTCACCGACAAACAGGCGCCGGTCCTCTAGGTGGCCGCGCATGGACGTGCCACGTGTGTCGGCCTCCAGGCCGAGCCGCCAAGCGACGTTGCGGTACGCGGACGCGGCCGCCATGGGCCGGAAGCCACGGGACGCGGCGAACCCCAGCGCGAACACGGGCAGGAGGACGCCGAGCAGGAGGCAGAGGAGGTTACCCAACGCGACCTCCCGACGGACTAGAAGCCGAAGACGAAGCCGCCGCTGACGTTCGGGACGAAGTAGGTCGACTTGTTGAAGCGGGCATCGACCGCGCTCCAGTACTTGCCCGTCATGAAGCCGATGTCGGCGTCCAGGTTCAGGCCCACGTTCTTGGTGAACATGATGTCCAAGCCCAAGCGCGCGCCGCCGCCGACCGCGATGCGGCGGGCGAGGGTGGCGGGGTCGACGTAGTACTGGGTGATGGACACGTCGGCGCCGACGTAGGGCTGGTAGCGGCTCTTGTCGAACCGGTAGATCAGGCCCGCGTTGAACGGGGTCAGCCAGTTGTTCTGGATGGCCGCGCCCTGCGCGTTGAGCCGGTACTTGCAGTTGCAGGTGGCCTCTGCGCCGGGGGGAAGCTGGCGCTGGACGACCTCGCCCTTGAAGCCGACGAGGATGTTCAGGCCGGCCGCGGCGCGGACCTGCACCTCACCACCGATGGTGCCGAAGTTGAAGATGCCGAAGTTCGAGTAGCCGCCGCGAACGGGGATGCTCAGGCGACGACGCCACTCGTCGCTCTTCTTGGGCGTGGTCGTGCGGCTGCGGCTGTCGCCGGCGTAGCTGCTGCTGCGCGAGTCGCGGCTGTCCACCGGGTCCCGGGAGTCACGGCTGTCCATGTCGTCGCGCGAGCTGCTCGACGAGCGGGTGTCGCGGGAGTCCAGGTCGTCGGCGCGGGAGTCGTAGTCGTCGCGGCTGCTGGCCGAGCGCGTGTCACGGGGAGCGGGCTCCTCCTCCTCCGGATCGCGGTAGCGGGGCGGCGGCGCGGGATCTTCCTCGTCGTCGAAGTCGTCGTTGGCGACCGGGCCGAGGTCCTCGTCCAGATCGCGGGTGACCGGGGCCGGCGCGCGGGTGGGCGCAGGCGTGCGGGCCGGCGCGGGGGCCGGGGCAGGCGCACCGTAGGCGACGTCCGAGGAGGACGAGTCGAAGCTGAAGGCGTTCGGATCAAACCCGTCATCCGCCGGCGGCTCTTCGGGCGGCGGGGCGATCGGCTGGTTCACCGTGCGGGCCGTGCCCGACGTGGTCGCGCGGGCGGGCGCCGGAGCGGGGACGGGCGCGGGGGCCGGCGCCGGAGCGCGGACCGGGGCGGGCGTGGGCGCGCGGGTGGGCGCGGGGGCGGCGGCCGGACGGTCGAAGGCCAGATCATCACCGTCGTCGGCGAAGTCAGGCTGCTCTTCCTGGCCTTCCTTCACGGGGGCCTTGCCGGTGGTCAGCTCGACCAGGATGGGCGTGATGCTGTCGACCAGCTCGGACGCGGTGGACGGCACAACCCAGGTCTTGCGGCGGACGACCTTGTTCGAGGCCAGGTCGTAGTAGAGCAGGTCGATCGAGAGTTCGCTGCCGACCTCTTCGACCGAGCCGGTGACCAGCGCGTCGCCGCCCTTGTCATGCGTCAGGGTGTACAGGCAGCGCGTGGAGTCCAGGCAGCCCAGCGTGAGGGACGGCGGGATCGGCTCCAGCTCGATCACCTCGTCGACGCCCGCCATGAACTCCAGCTCGGAGCTCATCAGACCGAACAGGTCCGCGATGCGGTCCTTGTTGACGGTACGCTCGGGGAGGAGCGGCGAGAGCACGACAGAGCCTGCCTGGGCGGCCACCGGAAGCATGAGGCCGGTCAGCATGAGCAGGTGGCGCGTGGCACGAGGGAGGGTCATGGTCCGTCCGAGGGAGCGCTGGTTCGTTGGAAACGAGACAGCGGTGGTCGCGGGATGAGAACACCCGAGGTCATGCCATCCATCGCGTTCCGGTCCGACAACGCAAAGGTTGTCATGAAGTCGACGACCGACGGCGTCCCCATATAACCGATGCGGACCTGAAAAGGTGACCGGAAAGGGTCAGGAGCGTGGAAGTGGGCGGGATCTCGGCGCGGACCTGGTTGAGCACCACCCTGGGCGGGGCGGCGCTGGTCGGAGCGGCAGACGCGGTGCACGTTGTCGCGAGCGGCCGGCTGTCGCTCGGAGGCGTAGGCGTGGCCGCGTTGATCGGGGCTGGCGTGGCCACCGGCCTGGCGGTGATGCTGCTCCCCGCGGTGCTGGGCGCGCTGATCCCGCGCGCACGCGCCGCGGGCTGGTCCACCGGGCTCCTCTTCGGTGTCGGCGTTGGCGTTGCAGTGCGCCAAGTGCTGCTCTACGCCCCCTGGCCGGAGTCGCAGGTGCGCTACCTGGTGGGTGGGGCGGTCCTCGCCCTCGTCGCAGGCTGGGCGCTCCTGCGCCTGCTGGACCGGTGGAGTCGCGGCCGGGACGCCGTGGCGGTGCTCGCCTGCGTCGCGGTCGTCGTCCTGCCGATGGTCGGTCGGGTGACGGTGCCCATAGGCAAGCCGGCCTCGCTGGATCGGCCCAACCTGCTGCTGGTCACGCTGGACGGCGCGCGCGTGGATCGGTTCGTGGCGGGCTCTAAGGACACGCCCGCCTTCCAAGCGCTGGCCGCGGCGGGGACGCGCTTCGATTTGGCGGTGGCGTCTGGGCCGCGCGGGGCGTCGGCCGTCTCCGACCTGCTGCTGGCCAGGCCGGTCGAGGCCGCGCCGGTGACCGAGGGCGGGCTGGCCAAGGTGCTCGGACCCTCTGGATACGCCGTCGCTGCCTTCCTCGGCGCGCCGGTGCAGGTGCCGGACGCGGAGTCGTGGGCGGTGATCGACGACGACGCGTCCTGGCCCAAGGGCATCGGCCGCACCATGGCCGGTCGTCTGCTCGCCGTGCTCACCCATCACCCCACCCCTGCGTCGCGGCGGGCCGGGGACGTGGTGGATCGCGCGCTGCGCTTCCTCGGGACGCGGTCAGGCTCCTTTGCCGTCTGGGTCCACCTGACGGATCCGCTGCCGCCGTTCGATCCGCCCGCCCCGTTCGACGCGCGCTTCGACGACGGCCGCAGCGAGCGCGGCGGCGCTGGCCCCACCTTGGGCGAGCGTAAGCTGCTGGCGCCGGAGGCCTCGGCCTACAAGGACGTCGTGGATCCGGCGTGGGTGAACGCCCGCTACGACGGCGAGGTCGCCTACACGGACGCGCAGCTCGGGCGGCTGCTCGACGGGCTGGACGCGGCGGGCTGGTCGGGCACGACGCTGGTCGCGGTCGTCGGCGTCGCGGGCCTGGATCTGGACGAGGGCGACGCGTGGTACGGACGGGGTCGGCAGCTCACCGAGGGCTTGATCCACGTCCCTGCGGCCATCCGCCTGCCGGGTCGCGTGCCCGTGGGCGACACGGTCCGGTCGCCGATTGAGGTCGCGGACCTGGGCGCGACCCTTCTCGACCTGATGGGCCAGCCGCTCAAGGACAGCGGGCGCGCGCCTTCGCTGCGCCCCACCATCGAGGGTACCGGCATTGCCCGGCGTCACGCGGTCGCGCAGGACGGCGAGTCGCGGGCGGTGCGGATGCCCAGCTCGCTCGTCAGCTTCGCGCCGGGCCTGGGCTGGCGCGCGTGGCGGACCGAGGACGCGGCGCGAGATCCGGGCGCCTGGACCAAGGTCCGCCTGCTCGACATGATCGGCCGGCTGCCGAGCGCCGCGTCGGTCCCGCCGCCGGATGACGCCGCGACGGCGTCGATGCTGCGCGTGCTGTCTCCGTCGATCGCGTCGCCGTTTGAGGGGTCCTTCTCGGAGTGACCGTCAGGGGAGCACGCGGAACACTCCCGCGTCGCTCGCCACCCACGCGCCCCATGCGTCCGCGCGGACCGCGTGCGGGCCGATGTGAGCGCCCAGGTCGATCGCCACGGGCTGATCAGCGACGCTGCTCCACAGGCGACCGTCGGCGCCCAACGCCCAGGTCCGGCCACCGCCGCTGTCCACGTCGACGATCGGCCCGGTGTCGGCGGTGGTCCACGCGGCCTGCTCCAGACCAGACGTGAACCACGCGACGCCGTGCCCCGTGCCGACTACCGCGCCTCCGCCCACAACCTTGAGTGAGGTGGCATCGTCGAGCGCCCACGCTTCGCCCTGCGGCGCGTGCGCGAGGCCGTGCGCGTCGAGCACCCAGCGCGACCCGTCCGGTCCGAGGGCCAGGTCGATCACGCCGTCCATCGGCTCCAGCGGCGACAGCATGGCGGCGCCGGGCACCCACCAGCGCACCCCGTGCGTGGTGGCGATCCACAGCCGCGTGCTGTCGTGAGCCAGCGCCACCAGCGGGTCGTGCAGCGGCCACCGACGGAGCGCGCCGTGTCCGTCGAGCGAGAAGAGCGTGTCCCCGGACGCCGCCCACCACACGTCGTCCACGCGGGTGAGCGCGGTCGCGGGCGCGCCCACCGCGACGGCCAGCGCGCTCCATCCAGCAGGTGCCCCGCGCCCGACCCACCGCAGCCCGTCCTGCGTCGCGAACCCGGCGGACGTCCCCCACACCTCGATCGCGGTCACGGGGATCCCCGCGGCGAGCGGGGCCAACGGGAGCGGGGTGGCGGTCCCGGCGATGTTCGCCAAGGCGAGGCCACGGTCGGTGCCGACCCACGCGCGCCCGAACGCGGTGCTCGCGGCGACGCCCAGGGTGCGCGTGCCCGGCAGGCCGGACCGCGCGTCCACCGCCGTCCAGCCGTCGACGGTGCGCAGGAACAGGCCGTCCCGGTCTGCGGCGATCGCCAGCCCGTCGCCCACGCGCACCGCCTCGCGCACGCGGCCCGACGGGGGCGTCCACGGGTCGAGCAGCGCGGACTTCACCCAGCCGTACACGGAGGTGGGCGTCGCGATCCAGGCGCCGTCCGCGCGACCGATCCAGTCGAGCACGTCGTCGCCGCCCAGGTCGACGCGGGCGCCGTCCGCGAGCCGTCGCGCGCCGCTCCCGCAGGTGGCGATCGGTCCGTCGGGCGTCTCCACGAGCGGGGCGCACGCGCCGCGCCGCACCTCCAGCACCTGTTCGGCCACGCGGACGAGCGCGCTGTCGGTGCGGGCCCACACGCCGCCCGCGCCGTCGTCGACGATCTGCAGCAGCGCCGACCCCGGGACCGCCGGACCGACCGGCCAGCGGGTGAGCGAGCCTTCGGGCGACACCCGCACCAGCGCGTCCGACAGCGCGATCCAGCGCGTCCGGTCTCGGACCACCAGGCCGACGATCGCGTCGCTCCCGATCACTCGGCGGTCGAGCTGTGCCCAAGCCGTCCCATCCCACCACGCGAGCCCTCCGCCGTCCGTCCCCACCCACACGCCGTCCTCGGTGGGCTGGATGGCCGTGACGATGGCGCCCCGTAGGCCGGGGCCGGACCACGCCGCCACGTCGGACGGCGACCACACGCGCGCGGGCCGGATCTCACCCCAGCGCGCGCCGTCGCGCACGATCCGCAGCGACGTCCCGACGGCGAGCGGGACGGTCTGCGCGGGGCTGTGCAGGGCCTCCGCCAGGGCGCGCGCGCGTCCACCCGGGCTCACCGCCCACAGGTCGGCCGCGTCGCCGTCCCAGGTCACCGTCCAGGCCTGTCGAGACGAGCTGACGACCTCGGGCGACACGCCGCGATCGACCACCGCGCGCACGACGCCGGGCAGCGGCGCGTCCGTGTCCGCCGCGCTCGCCCACGCCGCCCACGCGGCGATCAGGAGTGGAGCTGAGCCCACCACGTCGCAAAGGCCTCCGAGTTCACGAGCGTACGCGCGTGCTTGGTTCCCAGCTCGCCGAGCGCCTCGTGCAC
This sequence comes from Pseudomonadota bacterium, assembly GCA_947475315.1. Lineage (GTDB taxonomy): Bacteria > Myxococcota_A > UBA796 > UBA796 > CAIOSP01. Next base: position 14,071 of record CANJMY010000040.1, read on the forward strand.
CTGCGCGCGCAGGCCGAGGTCCTCTGCCAGGGCGCCCAGCGACTCGTCGCCCCACGCCGCCACCGCCTCATCCAGCACCTGCAGCAGGTCCGCGCGCAGCGAGGTCCGCGTCGACGCGTCCTGAAGACCTTGGAGCACGGCGTCGACGATCGCCGCGTCGGGCACCTCGTCCAGCTCGCCGATCAGGTCGCCCAGCGGGGTGTCGAGCGCGACGTCGAGGATGGACACCCGCAGCGCAGCCAGGGCCGCCGCCTGCTTGGGATCCGCCGCCCAGGCCGCGATCGCGCGGATGGCCTCTTCCGTGGCCTGACCGACCGACTCCTTCACGCGGGACTCGACGGCCGACTCGAACTCGTCCTTCACCGCGCCGACGAGGCCGCCCGCCAGATCACCGAGCCCACCGAACAGGCCGGCGCCGCGTCGGGCGACCCGTCCGCCCAGACCGCCGAGCACGCCGCCGTCCAGCGCCTTCAGGCCGCCGGCGAACCGCGCCAGCGTTCCGGAGAGCACGTCCTTGAGCATGGCGCGCACGGCCGGGTGGTCGGACACGCGCAGGGCGAGCTTCTCGCTGGGGGACCACGGCTGCGCGAGCACGTGGCGCAGCGGGGCCTCCAGAGGCGGGAGCACCCAGTGCCGCGCGCTGTTCCGCTCGGCGCGCCAGCGGGCCCGCTCCTGGGTGAGCCGCGTGAGCAGCCGCTCCCGCAGACCCGGATCTGAAGCCGCGGTCGACACGGCGGCGGTCAGCCGGTCGGCCAGCTTGGGGCCGTCGACCGCCTCGCGCAGCCGCACGCGCAACGCCTCGTCCACCGCGAGGCCGATCAGGCCCGACAGCGAGCCATCTTCCGCGTCGCGGAGCTTGGCGAGGGCAGCGTGCCCTACGGAGTCTGCCACCTGACCCCCCTCGGAGCGACTACGGCGCGGTGCGCGCCGCGAGCAGCTTGCGCAGGATCGCCGCGAACGAGTCGTGCAGGCCCTGGATGGTGCCGGACTGGACCATGGAGGTGGGGACGAGGAGGTTGACCTCCGAGCGAACCCGAACCTGGACCGAGGACCGACCGTTCTCATCGCGAACGGACCACTCGGTGCTGTACGCGTTGAAGTCGTCCGACGAGACCAGGCTCTCGCGCCAGCCGGTGTCCGTGGGGCACAGGCGGGTCTTCATCTCCAGCGGATCCCACAGGCCGCGGGTGCGCCGGTCGATCTTGATGCAGCTGCCGTCCGGCACCTTGGTGGACGACAGCACGTTGGTGCTGGTGCCCGCCTGAATGTCCGGGATGACCTGACGGACCTGCGCCGGAGGCGCGTCGATCAGCATGCGCGCGACCACCGTGCCGTCATCTTCCACCGTGATGGCTGGGCCGGTGCCCGCGTGGGCAACGACTCCGATGTACGCCATGAGGGGAAAGAGGAGGGTCATTGGGTGCGTCCTGGCCAAACATTCTCGTCGGCCACTTTCACGATCTAGGTGTACCAGATCAAATCGGGTTCGTCGAGAGGTTCCTTCACCCTATTCGATCGGTCCAGGCCCGAATGTGAGAGGGACTTGTGCCGCAACATCCGCCGACCACCGACGCGCCCCGGTCGACCCACCCCTGCACCAGGTCGGCGTAGCGGCTTGATGCGCCAGGAGTGCCGCTCGCGTGCGGATCACCGGGCTCACCCGCGTTGGCGTAGACCCCCCATGGCGTGCCGATGGAGGCCAAGGCGTCGACCCAACGGTCGGCCTGGGCGACCGGGAAGCAATTCACCAGCACGACCTCAGCGCCGACGTCTGCAACCCGACGCGCGGCGCGCGTGAGCTCGACGGGGGTCATCAGGCTCCCGTCGAAGCCCGGCGTGAGCGCGACCCAGGTGGGCAGGCCCGTCTCCACGCAGGCGCGGGTGGCGGCGTAGGCCTCGTCGGGGCCGGCGAAGGTCTCGGCCAGGAGCAGGTCGCAGCCCGCCTCGGCGAGCAGGGCGGCGAACCGACGGTGCGCGTCGATCGCGTTTGGGGGCGACAGGGCGGGGCGCCAGCAGTCGTGGATCGGCGCCAAGCTGCCCGCCACGCGGTGGCCCCGGGGGACGGCGCCACGCGCGAGCCCCACCGCCCGACGCGTGAGCGCCGCGGACGCGCTGCCAGCGGAGGCCGCAGCCGAGCGGAACGTCGCCGCGGTGTGCACCGTGGCGCCTGCGGCGGCGTATGCGGCGTGCAGGGCCGCGATCACGTCCGGGTTGTCCCGCACGGCGGCCGCGCTCCACAGCGGCGCGGGCGTGGCGATCCCCAGGTCGGACAGCACCGTCCCGATGGCGCCGTCCAGCACCACGGTCACGCCCGGTGGGACCGTCCAACCCGAACCAGACCGACCGCGCCGACCACCGCCAGCGCGATGCCCAACCATGCCGGCGCGCCGGGCAGCACGTTCGTCGCCGCGGCCGCGACGCTCCGGGCCAGGATCGCGGGGAGGATCGCCCCGCCGGACGCCACCACCAGCGCGCCCATCAGCGCGGACTCCAACGCGCCCCGCACCGGGTCCAGGGGCGCCAGCACAAGCCAGGACGCGACGGCGGCGAGCACGCCGCCTCCGGCTCGACGGATCCACCCACGGAACAGCAGCTCCTGCGCGGCGACCACCCCGAGCAGGATCAGCGGGCTCGCCATCTGCGGGGTGGAGGCCGACATCAGCCGCTCGCGGGCGTCGATCCACATCGACGACGCAGGCCGCGGCCACAGGTCACTCGCGGATGCGAGCAGGGGGAGGGTGAGCCCGACCGCCACCGCGGCGCCCCACGCGTAGCGCGGCGCCTTCACAAGCCCGATCGACTGCACGGGCGTCGGGTGCCGGGCGGCCAGCGCGACCACCATACAGGTCATCGCCAGCATGCCGCCGAATGGCCCCGAGACGCGTGGGATCAAGGCCGTTCGCTCGGCCGCGCCGCCCATCGCCCACACCATGGGCGACAGCACGGCCACCCACCACGCCGACGCCGCGACCGCGGTCATCGCCAGCGCCGCACCCCAGTCGCGGTGCAGGTGGTTCTGCTCGCTCTCGCCCAGATCGCGCGCGGTCACCGCGAGCAGCGCCGCGCAGGCCAGCGCGGTCGACAAGATCGAGACCGCCACCGGCGCCCATCCCTCCCAGAGGGTCCCCGCGGCCATCAGCGCGCCGCCCAGCGGGACGCTCGCGCCCAGCAGCGGGTGGACTCGGCCCAGCGCCCACGCGCTCAGTGCGACCGCGGCCAGCGCCGCCGGCTGGGTGCGCAGCGCCACCGTCGCCCCGCCGACCACGTCATTGGCGCTACGGACGAGCCACAGGCCGCCCGCGGCGGTCCCCGCCGCCACCCAGGGGAGCGCGAGCAGCCAGGGGCCCGCCTCCTGGCGCCCGAGGAGCACGGCGATCACGCCTGCGAGCGTGGCCATGCCGCCCGCGAACACCGTCCACGCCAGCCACTTGCCGACCACGATCTCCGCCGCGCTGACGGACGCTGTGCGAAGCGTCTCCAGCGTGCGCGAGGCCCGCTCGCCGGGGATGGACTGCGCCAGCGCGCCCGTCAGGGTGGACGCCGACACCAGGCTCAGGAGCAGCGAACGGTTCGGCAACTCCAGCTTCTGCGCCTCGATCGTGACCACCTTGATCACCGGGTCCATCCGGTCCAGCGCGTCGGTGAGGGCGGTCGGCAGCGTGGAGCCCTCCACGCGCCAGCCTGGCTCGGCGGGCGGTGAGGGCGGGTAGAGCGTGATCCGCCTTGGCCCCTCGTCGCGCACCAGGTTCGGCAGCTTGGCGACTTCGGGCGGGACCTCGCCGTACACGTAGATCTTCTGCTGGCGGGGCGCCAAGTGCGGCGCGATCGCGAGCGGTAGCAACATGAGGCCGACCACGAGCGGCAGCAAGCCACCCTGCCGGCCGGAGAACTCGATGCGAAGATCCCTCTCCGCGATCGCCAGGATGCGTCGTGCCCGCAAGAAACCTCCGCCGCTTGCATCCTACCCGGACGCGGCGGGTGCGGCGCCACGGTTCGCAGCGTTAGGGTCGGGCCAGGGTGGGCGATGGACGATCTTCCTGCATGTCCGCGATGTGGTGGCGAGCTCTCGGCGCAGCCTGGGCCGTTTCGTGGCGTGATCGCGCGGTGCAAGAGCTGCTCGGTCGAGTTCGACGTGGAGCTCAAGCCCCGCAATGATCCCTTCGTCCTGCCTAGCGATCACCCCGATCCGCTCCAGGCGGCGGGCGCCACGGGCAGCGCGCCGACGCCCTTCGGCGTGTCCGACCCGGCGGGTGACGCGCGCAAGGTGGCGCAGGCGGTGGAGCTCCCGCGCGGCTTCAAGCTCGACACCGCCGGGGACCGCCTTCACATCACCTGGCGCTGGTGGAGCCCCGCCCACCTGTTCATCCTGTTCTTCGCGGCGTTGTGGGACACCTTCATGGTGGTCTGGTACTCCATCGCCATCCTGGGCGAGCAGTGGCAGATGGCGGCGTTTGGCACCCTCCACGCCGCCGTCGGTGTGGGGCTCGCGTACTACGCGATCACCGGGCTCGTGAACCACACGACGGTCACGCTGACCGCCAGCAAGGTCGCGGTCAAGCACGGCCCGCTGCCTTGGCCCGGCTCGCGCGCGCTCGACCGGACCGAGGTCGAGCAGCTCTACGTCTCGCGTCAGGAGACGACGAACAAGGGTCAGGTCACCGTGACCTTCAACCTGCAGGTCGTGCTGCGCGGCGGCGAGGAGATCACCATCGTGAAGGGGCTCGACTCTGCCGATCAGGCCCGCTTCCTGGAGTCTCGCATCGAGATAGCGCTGGGCATCGAGGACCGCTCGGTGTCGGGCGAGTACCGCGGCTAGGCGATCAGCCCACCGCGACCCGACGGGCGAACCACCACGCGTAGATCGGACCGAGCGCGAGCGCGAGGAGCGGCGCCACGCCCACCTCGGTCGAGATCAGCGACGCGATGGGCAGGTTGAGCGCCCACTCCGGGCTCGTCAGGCCGGCCGAGAACAGGCTCATGACGATCACCAGGCCCGCGGACATGGGGCCCGCGAACCCGCGCGTCTTCCCGCCTCGCCCGATCGCCGCCATGCCGACCACCGCCGCCGTGGACGCCGCGGTCGCCCCGTTGATCGCCAGCGCCCAGGGCGTCGCCAGCCCGATCACCGCGTGGAGCATCGCCACGGACATCGCGTAGAACAGGCCGAGCACGATCGTCGCCGCCGACCAGCGGGAGAGGGCGGAGACCCACATGGGCAGCGCCACGGACAGCTCGGCGTCGAGGGTGCCGTCGTCGCGGTCACGCGCAATGGCGCCCGCCCCAAACACCACGCCGTACATGGCGAACAGCGCGCCGATGAACTGCGCGATGCCGGTGGAGCTGGCGTCCGACTTGGAGGCAGACGAGCGCATGTCGCTGGTCTGGTAGGGGCGCCACGCCGTGCCGAGCTGCTGGCGGAACGCGGACTCCAGCTTCTGCGGGGGCATGCCGGTGTGGTCCAACCACAGCGTCTTGCCGTCAGAGCCAAACGCGGCCTGACCTGCGCGCACGGCCGCCTCGGGCGTGTCCGTGACGATCACCATCCCGCCGGCGTCCTCGATCGCGGCGCGGAACGCGGGCGTCGCCAGGGCGGGCGTGAGCGCGGCGCCCTCCACCCTCCACCAGGTCACGAAGCCGACCGTGCCGACCAGCACGAAGACGACCAGCGCGACCGGGAAGATCATGGAGCGCAGCACCATCCCTTCACGCAGGAAGCGCTGCACCATCGACGCCGTCAGCCATGACCAGCCCCGAAAGGCCGCGCGGGTGTCGCTCACGCCGCGTCCTCTGGGTGAGCCAAGTGGACGAAGGCGTCGTCGAGCGTGGACTTGCCCGACGCGGCCAGGATCTCCGCGAGCGTGCCCTCCGCCGCCATCCGGCCATGCGCCACGATGCCCAGTCGATCGACGACGCGCTCCACCTCGATCATGATGTGCGAGGACAAGATAACGGTGCGGCCGGCCTCGGCCTGCCCGCGGACCAGCTCCAGCACGTCGCGACGGCCCAGCACGTCCAGTCCGTCCGTGGGCTCGTCGAGCATGAGCACCTGCGGGTCGTGGATCAGCGCACGAGCCAGGACCACACGCCGCTTCATGCCGGTGGAGAGATCTCCGCAGGGCGTGTTGAGGTACGAGCCGGCGCCGAGGCGCTCGAGCATGGCGACCGCGCGTGGGCCTGGGTCGGACACACCCTGGATGGCGCCGAACAGCCGCACGATCTCCCGGGGCGAGAGCTGGGGAGGCAGCCCGGCCTCAGCCGGGACGTAGGCGAGGCGAGCCCGCACGCCCAACGGGTCGGTCGCCGCGTCCACGCCGTCCACCCGAATGGTGCCTGAGTCCGGCTTGATCAGCGTCGCCAGCATCTTGAGCGTGGTGGTCTTTCCGGCGCCGTTGGGGCCCAGGAGGCCGTAGACCTCGCCCGGCTGCACCACCAGGGAGAGTCCATCCACCGCGACCGTCGGCTTGCCCGAGGCGGTGACGTACTTCTTCCGCAGGTCGTGGACCTCGATCATGCGCGCTCCCATTGCTGCCATCGTATCGATCGGCGCACGCCTCGGCCACGTGCGCCCCGCCGGTGTTAGCATCGCACAGGTGGAGGTCCTCGTGGCGGTTCGCGGCGCGGCGCCTGGCGCGGCATACGGCTGGCTGATCGGAACGATCGCGGGCCTGGGCGAGGCGGCGCTCGCGCGATCCGCCTCGTTGGACGATGGACTCCGCGTGTTTGGCTGGGCTTCGTTGATCGACGGCGCGGTGGGGGCTGCGGCGGGCGCGCTCTTCGGGCTGCTGCTGCTGTCCGGCAAAGGGCGGGGGTGGCGCAGCGGCGTGGCGGCGGGTGCGATCACGGTCGGCGCGGCGTGCGCGGTCGCGTTCAGCGAAGGCGTCGAGGTCACCTGGCCCGCGCGTGAGACGGCGCTGCCCAGCGGGCGCGACGTGGTCATCGTCGCCCTCGACAAGCTCGACCCGGCGTCGGTGGACTCCATGCCGACGCTGGCCTCGTTCGCGACCCAGTCGCTTGCGTTTCCGTCCTCGTTCGCCTCCACGACGGACCGCGAGGACGCGCTGGCCGCGATGCTCACGGGCCGTCTGCTCCCTGGCCAGCGCGACCACGGCGACGGCCCCGCGGCGGACGTGCCGGACCTCGCACGCACAGTCGCCATGTTCGGCTACCGCACCGCGGCCATCCTCCAGGGTGACGGCGACGCCGAGCGTCGCTGGGCGTCCTCGTTCGACACGGTCGTCGGGGTGGGGGCTGCGCACGGGCTCGGCCATGACGTCCCGACCTCCAGGCTGGCGCTCGTTCGCGCGGCCTCCCGCTGGTTCCCGCGTCCCTCGGAGCGCGCGGCCACAGCGGCGTCTGCGGCGGTCGCGGCGCTTCGCACGCCCACTGCCGGGTCGTCGCTCTTGTTGGTCGAGCTGGTCGACGAGGCCGGCCCGGGCGCGCTCGACGCCGCGCTCCAGCGCGTGCTGGAGGCGGTCGACGCCCGCCCGAACCCCACGCTCATGCTGGTGACCGGCCTGCGCGGCGCAAGCCCTAAGCCTGGCGACCTGCGTCGGAGCGCGCTGGAGGTCCGGTCGTGGGTCCGCTTTCCAGGCGGCTCGTTCGCTGGGAAGTCGTTCGGCGGCGGCATGACGAGCGTGGACTGGTTCTCGCCGCTCGCCCAGTGGGCCTGGATCCCCATCCCTGACGCGGCGGATGCACGGCCCATCATCGACACGCGGCTTGTCGTCGACGGCCTCCCCAGCGTCCCGCTGCCCGCCGCAGAGCTCACCCCGGGTGATGCCGAGGCGTGCAACGTCACGGGATACTGGAAGGGGGCGATGTTCGAGAACCCCTCCTGGGACAAGGTCGACGGCGGGGTGCGCCGCGTGATGCGCGACCGGCACTACGCCTACGTGGTGGACGCCAAGGGCCAGACCGAGCTCTACGATGACGTGCGTGATCCCGAGTGGAAGACAAACCTGCTGACCGGAAACGTCCCCACCTGCGGCGACACCCTGGCGACCGCCCGCGCGGAGGCCGAGCGCACCAAGCTCGACGCGCTGTGGTCCGCGAGCGAGGCGCACGCGAGCGTCAAGCTCCCGACCGAGCTCGCGCCGCTGCCCCCCGCCGCCCAAGATCCGATCGCCGCCCAGTGACGCTCGCGGTGCTCCAGGTGGGGGCGTTTCCGTTCCCCCTCGGGCAGGGCTCGCAGGTCTACGTCGGAGGCATGTGCGGCGCGCTCGCGGCCGCGGGCGCGCGCGTGTGGCTCGCGTCCTATGGAGGGGAGGGGGCTTGGCCTGCGGGCGTCGAGCGCGTCCCCATGCTCAGGCTCAACGCGCTGCAGTCACCGCGCAGCGGACCGCACGCGGGCAAGCTCCTGTTGGACGCGGCGTTGGCAACGTCCGTCGCGAGGGTGCTTGCGCGTGAGCGAGTCGACGTGGTCCACGCGCACAACGTCGAGGCTCCCTTCGTCGCCGCGCTCGCGCGCGCCCTGTCTGCGGCGCGCGTGCCGCTGGTCTACAACCTGCACACGTCGCTGGAGGAGGAGCTGCCGGCCTACTGGCCGCGCGGGCTGGCCGGCAAGGTGGCCCGTCCGCTCGGGTGTGCGGTCGATCACGCGATCCCGCGCATGGCGGACGCGTGCGTCGCGCTGTCCGAGCGTGCGGAGGCGCACCTGCGCGCTCATGGCGCGCGACGGGTGGTGCGCATCGCGCCGGGCGTGAACGTCGACGAGCTTCGTGGCGGCGACGCCGCGAGGGCGCGCGCGAGGTGGGGGCTCGATGACCGCGACTGGGTCCTCTACACGGGCAACACGGACGCCTACCAGGACCTGGATCTGCTGATGGAGGCGATGCACCACGTGCCAGACGCGGGGTTGCTGATGGCCTCGTCCGCGCCACCGGAGGAGGTTTGGGCGTATGTTGACGCCGCGCGCCTGCCCCGCGAGCGCGTGCGCCTCGCACCGGTCCTTGGCCTGCCGGATCTGGCCGACGCGCTGTCCGTGGGCGCGATCGCCGCTGTGCCGCGACGCGTTTGTGCCGGATTTCCGATCAAGCTCCTCAACACCTTGGGTGCCGGCGTCGTGACGGTCGTCGCGGCCGGCTCTGCGCAGCCCATCGTTGGATGCGTGCGCGCAGCCGACACGCCGCCCGCGTTCGGCCGCGTGTTGCGAGCCTGCCTCGCCGAACCTGATCGCCTGCTCGCGCTCGGACGTGAAGCTCGTGTGGAGGTCGCCTCAAAGTGGAGCTGGGCGGCGCGTGCGACGGAGTTGTTGCAGTTCTACGAAACGCTCCGGTGACAGAGAAACGCGGAGTCATCGCGCGTGTGTCGGTTGGGTGCCGCGGTGTTCGTTCCTGCCCCGTCTGTCACACAAGGCGGCATTTGCGGGCTCATTTTGCGAACTCGAATCAATAAGTTTGAATCTGCGCAATTCCGAGATGCGTGTCGGTAAGTCGTCGCCGGCGTCTCGGTCCTGTGTCGAATGTCCAGCTTGATCCGCCCACGATCCGGCGTCACGGAACCGTCGCGATCAGTTCTCGGGCTTTGGCAGGTGTTCACCAGTACGAGGGCGGCCTGTCACGGACCCCCCCTTAATGGGCGGGCGTTCACCACCAAACCCGGTGGGACCCTCGCGGAGTACGCACTGATGAACTCGAAGCTCCTCATCCTCCTCGCCCTCGCCGGCTCCTTCACGTTCGCCTGCACCGACGGCTCCAAGGACGGCGACACGGACGTGTCGGACACGGACACCAACGACACGGTCGACACGAACGACACGGACACGGTTGACACGAACGACACGGACACGACCGACACGGACGTCGTCGACACCTACCCGGACACGGACCCCTGCACGATCTCCGGCATCACCTGCGACGGCAACAACATCAGCCTCACGGGCACGATCACCGACTCGTTCACCATGACGCCCGACAAGAACTGGATCCTCAAGGGCGGCGTGTTCATCGGTGACGACGTCCACGAGACCATCCTGGCCATCCGCCCCGGCACCTCGGTGTTCGGCGACGGTGCGACCGACGGCTTCCTCGTCATCCAGCGCAGCAGCAAGCTCATCGCCGACGGCACCAAGGACGCGCCGATCCTCTTCACCTCCGCGCAGCTCGACGGTTCGCGCGGCCCGTCCGATTGGGGCGGTCTCGTGATCAACGGCCGCGCGCCCTCCAACTCCTGCGCCAGCCCCAGCGAGTGCAACATCCCCGGTGAGGCCGCCACCGGCACCTACGGCGGCCAGGACACGCACGACAGCTCGGGCATCCTCCGCTACGTCCGCGTCGAGTTCGCCGGCACCCTGATCAACACCACCAACGAGCTCAACGGCATCGCGTTCCAGGGCGTCGGCGACGGCACGGTCGTCGACTACGTCCAGACGCACCAGACCGCCGACGACGGCATCGAGTTCTTCGGCGGCACGGTCAACGCCAAGCACCTGGTCATCACCGGCGCGCAGGACGACGGCTTCGACTACACCGACGGCTTCAGCGGCAAGGTGCAGTACGTGGTCGTCCAGGCCTACAACACCGCGGCCGACCGCGGCATCGAAGGCGACAACAACAAGAACAACAACGAGGCGACGCCGCGCTCCAACCCGACGCTGCAGAACTTCACGCTGATCGCCGCGCAGAACGGCGGCACGCCGCTCTCCACCGCGGGCCTCCTCCTCCGTGAGGGCACCTCGGGCCAGTTCAACAAGTTCGCGGTCCAGGGCTACGGCGCGTCGTGCCTCGACCTCGACAAGGCCTCGACCTTCACCAACGCCTGGGACGCGGGCGCGTCGGCGCTGAACGGCAGCCTGGCCGTCTCGAACAGCTACTTCTACTGCCCCGCGATCTCCGGCGCGCCGTTCCCCGCGGACGCGGACGACGGCAGCCAGTTCACGGTCGACGACTTCGTTCGCACGCTCAACGACGGCAACGTCGTCGGCACCGACCCGAAGATCACCGCCGCCTACAACGAGACCGCGCCGAACTACAAGCCGGCCTCGGGCTCGCCGCTGCTGAACAAGCCGGGCAACGACCTGTCGGATCCGTTCATCGACGCCACGAGCTTCATCGGCGCCATGGGTGCCGATGACTGGACCGCCGGCTGGACCACGCACGCCACCAACTAGTCCTTCGCACCCCCTGGGGCGTGGGCGCGTTTGCGCTCACGCCCTTGTCGTCTCCCGGAACCGCCGGAACCCCGCTCGAGGTCTGAATGCGCTCGTCCACTCCTCTCCTGTTTGCGCTCGCGGTCAGCTCGATCGCGTCTGTGGCGCGCGCAGATGACCCCGCGGCTTACGCGCACCAGCTCGCCGAGCTCCGCACGAGCGTGGAGGATCTGTCGCAGACCCTCGACACCGAGCGTGACGCGCTGCGCACCGACCTTCGGGCGAGCGAGCTTCGTCGCACGGAGCTTGAGACGCAGATCCGCCAGGAGGAGCTGCGGGTCGCCGAGCTGCAGCGTGAGCTCGACCGGCAGCGCGCCGCCGTCATGGCCGACGCCACCGCGTACGAGACCCTCGCGCCCACCGTGATCGCCGGCCTCGATCGCCTGATCGCCCAGGTCAAGTCAGGCCTGCCGTACCGCCTCGACGAGCGCGTCGCGGCGCTCACCACCGTCCGTGACCAGGTCGCGGGCAAACTGGTCGACCCGCGCGTCGCCGTCGGCCGCGTGTGGCAGTCCATCGAAGACGAGCTCCGCCTCGGCCGCGAGAACGTGCTCGACCGCCAGGTCATCACCGTCGGCGGCCAAGAGATGTTCGTGCAGGTCGCGCGCCTCGGCATGGTCGCCATGTACTTCCGCACTGAGGACGGCAAGGTCGGCGTGGTCCAGCGCGACGGCGCCACCTGGTCCAACCGCGTGCTCGACGATCCGCAGGACGCCCTGCGCGCGACCGGCCTCTTCTCCTCCATGGACAAGCAGCAGCGCGTCGGCTGGTTCGAGCTGCCCTTCGCGCTCCCCGAGGTGTCCCAGTGAAGCACGCACTCTGGATCGCGCTCGCGCTTGCCTCTGCGCCCGCGTTCGCCCAGGACGTCCCGTCCCCCTCCTCGGTCGCCGACCCCCTGCAGGCGGCCTACCAGAAGGAGTACGCCTACCTGATCGCAGAGAAGGAGAGCCTGGAGCAGCGGCTCGCCGCCCAGCGCCGTGAGGCCGCCTCCGCGCGCGCCAAGTCCGACGCGCAGCTCGACGGGCTGGAGGCGCGGCTGACCGCGATCCAGATCCAGGGCGAGTCCGCGGATCAGTCGCTCGGTGACGCCCAGCGCGCCGCCGGTCAGGTGAGCGAGGCCCAGGACACCGTCGACGTGACCTGGTTCCAGGCGCGCACCGATCTCGAGCGCCCCGGCTTCACGCTCGCGGACCCCGCGACCAAGGATCTGGCCGGCTACGCGGAGGGCTTCGGCCGCGCGTTCGAAGCCGCGGCCAGCCGCATCGGCGAGCTCGGTGAGATCAAGGTCGAAGAGGGCACCTTCTTCGACGCCAAGGGCGCCGCCGTGAAGGGCAAGCTGCTCCGCGTCGGTGAGATCGCCACCTACGGCCTCGCCGCGACGAACACCGCGCTCGTGCCTGTGGGCGACGGCACGCTCCGCGCGTGGTCGAACGGGGGCGGCGCCACCGCCGACGCGCTGCTCGCCAAGCAGAAGCCTGCGACCATGGGCCTGTTCCTCCACGAGGGTCGCGAGAAGCGCATCGAGGAGCCGCACGTCCGCACCTGGGACGAGATGCGCCTTGAGGCGGGCTGGGTCGGCAACGGCATCCTGTCGCTCGGCGCCGCGTCGCTCGTGCTGATCGTCCTGCGCGTGCTCGGCCTGCTGCTCGCATCGCGCGGCGCGTCCATCACCGACAAGGCGATCGACCTCGTCGCCAGGGGCCGCGCCGATGACGCCGCCCGACTGCTCGCGACCGCCAAGGGCAGCGCGCCCCGCGTGGTGTCTCGCCTCATGGCGCACCTGGACGCCGGCCGCGGCGCGCTCGAGGATCTGGCCCGCGAGGCGCTGATCACGGAGCAGCCGCGCATCGAGCGCTTCGGCTCCACCATCGTCGTCATCGCCACGGTCGCGCCGCTGGTCGGTCTGCTCGGCACGGTCAGCGGCATCATCCGCACCTTCGAGGCGATCACCCTGTTCGGCAACGCGGACCCCAAGCTGCTGTCGGGCGGTATCTCCGAGGCGCTGATCGCCACCGAGTTCGGTCTGGCCGTCGCCATCCCGTCGCTGCTGATCGGCCACATCCTGCTCGGCTGGGGCCACTCGGTCATGTCGCGTGTCGAGAACTCGGCGCTCCGCCTGATCAACGCCACCGAGACCGGTGCCGACCCTGAGATCCCGCACGAGGCGCCGCTCGCTGGGGTGGGCAAGTGACCGGACTCACCGACGCGCTCGGCTCCGCGGACGTGGTCGGGCCGTGGATCTTCGTGTGCATGGTCGTGCTCTGGTACGGGATCGGCGTGCGCATGTTCACGCTGGCCGGCTTCGGCGTGCCGCTGCCTGAGGCGTCCATCGAGCGCGCGCGCTCCGGCGCTCGCCCACGCAACGTCTACGACCGCGGGGTTCGCGCGCTCGTCCGTGAGGCCGACCTGCGGCACGGCGTGCCGAAGAAGGGTCAGCTCCAGGCCGTGGTTGGCCCCTACCAGCTCGACCTCGCCATCCACGCTGACCTGGTGCGCAGCACCGCCGCGGTGTCGCCGCTGCTGGGCCTGCTCGGCACCGTCGCCGGCATGGTCGACATGTTCGGGATGATGTCGTCGTCCGCCGAGGTCGGGAAGAACGAGGGCGTCGCGGCTGGCATCGCGCTGGCGCTCACCGCGACCGAGCTCGGCCTTGTCGTGGCGGTGCCTGGTCTGATGATCGGCGCGCTGCTCGACCGTCGCCAGGTCACGCTGGACAGCTGCCTGGACGCGGTGGTCGAGCACCTCGCCGCCAAGGAGGCGTCATGCTCCTGAAGAGCCGCCCCGCCGAAGAGAAGGCCGACCTCAACGTCACGCCGCTCATCGATGTCATGATGGTGTTGCTGATCTTCTTCATGCTCACCGCCAAGTTCAC
>CANJMY010000041.1 GCA_947475315.1 Pseudomonadota bacterium
CCCGCCGCGTGTACGAGCTGGTGGCCGATCTGGCGAACAGCTGGAACAAGCACAACAACGTCGGCCTCGTGGTGGGCGCCACCAAGCCCGACGAGCTCGCCGCGGTGCGCGCGCGCTGCCCCGGCCTGTGGATCTTGGCGCCTGGCGTGGGCGCGCAGGGTGGCTCGCTCGAAGACGCGGTGTCGGCCGGCGTCCGCGCCGACGGCCTGGGCCTGCTTGTCAACGTGTCGCGCGGCATCTCGCGCGCCGCGGATCCGGCAGCTGCCGCCAAGGACTACGTCGAGCAGATCCGCGCCGCGCGCGCCGGCCGTCAGGCGCTCCCGCCGGTCGATCGCGTCGCCGACGGCCTGCTGCGCTTGGGCTGCGTGCGCTTCGGCACGTTCACGCTCAAGTCCGGCCTGACCTCGCCCATCTACCTGGACCTGCGCCGCCTGGTCGGCGACTCCGAGCTGCTCGGTGAGGTCGCGGTCGCCTATGGGCGCGTGCTCAAGAACATCCAGTACGACGTGCTCGCGCCGCTGCCCTACGCCGCGCTGCCGATCGGCACGGCGGTCGCTCTGCACCTGCGCCAGCCGATGGTCTACCCGCGCCGCGAGGCCAAGGCCTACGGCACCAAGGCCAGCGTCGAGGGCCTGTTCGAGGTCGGCCAGACCGCGCTCGTGCTCGATGATCTGGCGACCACCGGCGACTCCAAGGTCGAGGGCATCGAGAAGCTCCAGTCGGTCGGCCTCAAGGTCAGCGACGTGGTGGTCTTGATCGACCGCGAGTCCGGCGCGACGGAGGCCATGTCCGCGGTCGGCGTCGCCATGCACGCGGTCTACAAGATCTCCGACCTGCTGGCCCGCTGGGAGGCCCAGGGCGCCGTGTCCGCCGAGCAGGCCGCCGATGTGCGCGCGTTCCTCGCCGCCACCCGCCCGAGCCCCGCATGATGGACGCGCTGATGCGTCGCGCGCTCTTCGCGTTCGAGTCCGAGAAGAGCCACGACCTCGCGCTCCAGCTGCTGGCCACCGCGCAGTCGACGCCGGGCGGGCTGGCGCTGCTGCACGGCCTGTACGGTCCGTCCAAGCAGAAGACCGTCGAGCTGATGGGCCTGCGCTTCCCCAACCAGGTGGGCTTGGCCGCCGGCTACGACAAGGGCGCCTGGGCTTGGCGCGCGCTGGCCTCGCTGGGCTTTGGCCACGTGGAGATCGGTACGGTCACGCCTAAGGCGCAGCCGGGCAACCCCAAGCCGCGCGTGTTTCGCCTGACCGAGCAGTCCAGCGTGATCAACCGCCTGGGCTTCCCGAGTGAGGGCGCCGACGTGGTGCGCGCGCGCCTGACGATGGAGCGCCCTTACGGCTGCGTGCTGGGCGTGAACCTGGGCCGCAACAAGGAGACCGCCAACGAGGACGCGGCCCGCGACTACGTCGAGCTGGTCGGGCGCTTCGCGGACGTGGCCGACTACCTGACGGTCAACGTGTCCTCGCCGAACACACCCGGCCTGCGCGCGCTGCAGACCGGCAAGGCGCTGACCGCGCTGCTGTCGGCGGTGGTGGTGGCGCGCGACGCGGCGCAGCAGTCGACCGGGCGTCGGCCGCCAGTGGTCGTGAAGATCTCGCCGGACCTGGACGACGCCGACCTGGCGGACGCGCTCCAGGCGGTGTCCGACGCGCGCATCGACGGCGTGATCGCGACGAACACGACGCTGTCGCGCGACGGCGTGCCCTCCAAGTGGAACGACGAGGCCGGTGGCCTGTCGGGCGCCGCGCTGACCGTCCGCAGCCAGGACTTCATCCGTCGGGTTCGTCGGCAGGCGGGCGACAAGCTCCCGCTGATCGGCGTCGGTGGCATCATGACGCCGGACGACGCGGCCGCCCGCCTCGACGCGGGGGCCAACCTCGTGCAATTGTACACGGGCGTCGTATTTGGCGGTCCCGGCCTCGTGCGTCGGGTAGTCGAGCGTCTCGGAGGCTAGCGCATGAACCGAATCTGGTGGGTCGCGATTCTGGTGGTGGTGGCCTGCTCCGGGGGCACGGGACCGTCGGCGTCCAAGGCGGGCGGCAAGACCGGCCCCAGCGGTCCGGCTGGTGAGAAGGCCGCGGCCAACGCGGTGGATCCTGCGCTTCGTGCCGCAGGTCAGGCGCTGGTCGACGCGATGACTCCGGCGCTCAAGTCCTGCCACACGCTGATCGACCCGCTGGATCCGACGGCGGCCGAGGCGTCCAAGCTCGCGTTCGAGCAGCCCGCGCTGGACACCGCCTGCGGCGCGCTGCGCGACCTCTACGACGCCAAGATCGAGACCACCGGAGGCAAGGCCCGTCAGATCGATCTGATGATGACCCACGCGGCCCGGCTGGGCGATGGCGTGGACTACCTTGGCCGCGCGCTGGGCGACATCGGCAGCGAGCGCAAGCTGGCCGTCACGCAGCTCCAGGAAGCGCTGGGCAAGGCCACCGAAGCGGTGGCGAAGTGGCCCGAGGTCAAGGTCTACCCGTACCGCGCGAACTACGCGGGCGATCCCGGAGTGAAGCAGTGGGCGCTGGACCTCGAGAACGATGGTCGGGACGGCACCAACCTGCGGAACAACCTGGAGCGCTTCGCGATCAAGCAGGGGCTCAACCCCGCGCAGGTGCGTCGTCGCATGCTCGACGTCTACGGGCGCATCGGGCTGGCCTACCAGCCGGTCCGCGTCGCCGCGCTGGCGGCGTCCGACCTGACGCCCGAGCTCAAGGCGTCTCGCGGCGCCTACCTGACGGCCGTCGGCGCTTGGATCGACGCGTACGTCAGCGTCACCCAGTCCTACATCAAGGGCGAGGTGAAGGACGCGGCCACGCAGGCCAAGCTCACCGCGCAGGCCGACGCCGCGCTCGCGGCGTTCAAGTCCGCGTGGGACGCGCAGAAGGCGGCGCAGTAGTCTGGCGGGGGAGGCCACGTTGATTCCACTCGCATGGCTGACCCTAGCGGCCGCGCTGGCCGCCGATCCGACGCCCGACGCGGTCGTGGATCCGCTGGCGCTCGACGCGGTCCCCGCCGCCGATCCGGTGCTCGACGCGGACGCGATCGCCGTGGCCGAGTGGTCGCGCGACCTGCCGTCGCTGCTCGGTGGTCCGTTCAACGACGCCGACCTGCCGCGCGTGGCGCGCGCCTTGGGACGGCTGCGCGACGCAGGCGGCAAGGACCGCTTGGCGCTGCTTGCGTCCCAGTCCGACCCGGCGATCCGCCGCGCCGCGCTGGTGGCGCTGGGCACCACGCCCGGCGGGGAGACCGTGCTCCGCGACGCGCTCGCCTCGGAGACGGACGCCTCCCTTCGTGCCGCGATCGTCTGGGGCCTGGGACGGCGCGGCGATCTGACGGACCTGCCCACGCTCGTCGCCGGGCTGCCGTTGCCGTTCCCCGAAGGCGCCGCCGCCGCGGAGGCGATCGGCGTGCTCGCGAGGCGCGGCATGGACGTGTCGCCGGCGCTCCCCGCGCTGATCGCCGCGGTCGCCCGCCCGGACACCCGCACCGCCGAGCCCGCGGCCTTCGCCATCTTCCGAGCGCGCCCGGCCGCCCTGGAGCCTTCTGCGCTCGCGCGCCTGGAGCGCGTGTGGGAGCGGTCCCCGTCTGAGGCCGTTCGCGCCTGGCTGGCGCCCACCATCCTCAACCTGGACGAGCGCGGTCGGCATGCGTGGCGTGTGCAGATCCTGGATAGCCCGTGGCGGCTGGCCAAGGCGGCCATCCTGGCGGCGAACGTGGGCGGGCCGTGGACCGACGAGGAGCTGTCGCGCGCGCAGTCGCTGGACGACGCGTGGGTGCGCGCGCGCCTAGGCGACCTGCTCGGCACCTC
Organism: Pseudomonadota bacterium; assembly: GCA_947475315.1. GTDB lineage: Bacteria > Myxococcota_A > UBA796 > UBA796 > CAIOSP01. The sequence goes on from CANJMY010000041.1 coordinate 3,806, forward strand.
CGGCTCGACCGATCCTGACGCCTACCGACGCGCGGCGGTGGCGGGCGGGACCGCCTCCTCAGCCGATCGCGCGGCGATCCTCGCGGTCGCGCTGCAGGGCGACGTGCCTCGCCTGCGGACCGCGTCGGCCGCGGCCATCTTGGGCTCCAAGGCTTCCACCGCCGAGGTCGACGCGCTGTCGACCGCGAGCGATCCGGTGGTGCGGGAGCTGGTCGCAGAGCAGCTCGCGCAAGATCCGACGGGCTGGACGCGCGCTGGCGTGATGATCGCCAACGAGTCGGATCCGGCGACGCTCATCGCGCTGCTGGGTGTGCTTCGCGACGGCGTCGTGCCGGGCCGCTCGCTCTCGCCGATGGTGCGCGGGGCGCTGGTTCGCCTGGCCACGGGCGGCGCGTTCATGGTCCGCCGCCGCGCGGTCGAGGCGCTCCAAGCGTGGGGCGGCAGCCTGTACGAGAAGCCGGTGCTGCCGGGCCCGCCTGAGGGCCTGGACGCCACGCTCGGCAAGGTGTCGCAGATCCGCGCGGCGCGCGTGTTCACCAGCGAGGGTGAGTTCCGCATCACGCTGGAGCCAGATGACGCCCCGTTCGCGGTGGCGGCGTTCGCGTGGCTGGCCGAGCACGGCAAGCTCGACGGCCTCTCGTTTCACCGCGTCGTGCCTGGCTTCGTGGTCCAGACGGGTGACGCGCGCGGCGACGGCATGGGCGGCCCTGGCTGGTACCTGCCCGACGAGATCGACGCGCGCCCGTTCGTGGCGGGCGCGGTCGGCATGGCGACGAGCGGCCCCGACACCGGCGGTAGCCAGTGGTTCGTCACGGCGTCGGTCCAGCCGCACCTGGCGGGGGATTACACCCGGTTCGGGCTGGTCTCGGCGGGCATGGACGTGGTGCGACGCATCGACACGGAGGACACAGTGGAACGGGTCATCATCGAGCGCGTGGTGGACCCACAATGAGCCACGAGGACACCACGCTCGCGCCCGACGTGCGCGCCCGCGCCTTGCTCGCCGCGGTGAAGAGCCGCCATGACCTCAAGCGCCTGGGCGCGTGGGTCGACGTCTACGGCGACGACACGCTGCGCCTCGCGTTGGTCGCGGTTGCGGCCAAGGGCGGCGTCGATCTGGCCCCCGACGAGGCGCTGACCTGGCCGGGCAAGAAACTGCTCCGCCGTGCCGCCGCCCGCGAGGTCGAGGCCCAGGTTCGCACCACGCCGATCCGCATCGACGAGGCCTTCACCTGCGTCTCCTGCCACAAGGAGGTCCCGGCCCACGGGCGCACCGCCCGGGATCACTGCCCGTTCTGCCTGCGCTCGCAGCACGTGGACGACAAGGTCCCCGGGGATCGCGCGTCCAAGTGCGGCGGAAAGATGGATCCCTACGAGATCCACATCCGAGGGTCCGGGATCGACATCCGCTTCCGGTGCACCCGCTGCCGCGCGGAGAAGGTCAACCAGGCCGTGCTCGACGGCGACGTGCCTGACTCGTGGGACGCGCTGGTCGCGCTGTCGGCGGGGACCCTGGGTTGAGCTCCCGGCTGCGCCTGGAGGTCGCCGAGGCGGTGGTCGCGCGGGGGCTCTGGGGGCGGGGAGATCGCGTCGCCGTCGCGGTGAGCGGGGGGTTGGACTCGGTCGCGCTGCTCGACCTGCTGGTCGCGGGCGCGGGCGTGCATGGGGGGGGGCTGTCGGTGGTGACGGTCGACCACGGCACCCGACCAGACTCCGCCGAGGACGCGCGCTTTGTGCAAGGTCTGGCCGAGCGTCTTGGGCTCGACTGCCAGACGGTGACGCTGTCGCTGGGCCCGTCTGCGTCCGAGGACACGTGCCGTCAGGCCCGCTACGCCGCGCTCGACGCGCTCGACGTGGAGCGGGTCGCGCTGGCCCACCACGCCGACGATCAAGCGGAGACCGCGCTGCTCGCGCTGCTCCGGGGCGGCGGGACGCGCGCGGTGGCGGGCATGGCGTGGCGTCGGGGCCGGTACGTGCGACCGCTGCTCGACCGTCCCAAGGCGGCGCTTTCCGCGTGGGCGAGTTCGCGCGGCCTGTCCTGGCGCGAGGACCCGACCAACGCCGAGCCGCGCTTCCTGCGGAACCGGGTCCGCCACGAGCTGATCCCGGCGCTCGACGCGCTCCGCGGCGGCGCCCGGGAGGCGCTGGCCCGCGCCGCGACCCACGCCGCCGAGGACGACGACTGGCTGCAGGACGCGTCGCGCGCCGCTGAGGTGCTGGGCACGTCTGAAAAACTAGACATGGCCTGGGTGGCGACCGGCCCAGCGCCCCTGGTCCGTCGCGCCCTGCTCCGGCGCCTCCCGGACGCCACCAGCGGCCAGCTGGACGCGGTGATCCGGGCCTGTCGGGCGGGGCGGGGGAAGGTCGCGCTGTCCGAAGTTGTCGCCGTGCTGGTCGAAGACGGCGTTGTGTCTATTCTACGGGCCTGAACCGTCCGGTGTCGGCATGTCGGGCGGGTCCAGTCTGGTTATTGTTGTCCCCCGTCCATTTTGTATGCCGACCTGACCTCCCTGGAGGGGTCCGTAGATGAATCGATCCCCATCTCGCGCGAGCCTGCTTGTCTTCGTCGCGGTCGTCGCGATGGTCTTCCTGGTGATGTTCAACGGCGCCGACAAGGAGCCGGTCACCGAGGTCGGCTACGGCGACTTCGTGAGCGACATCCAGGCCAATCGGGTCAAGGAGGCCACGCTCCAGGGTCAGGAGGTCGTCTACACGACCATCGACGACAAGCACCGATCCACCACGGCGCCGACGGAGCAGCAGCCCCTGATCGAGATGCTGGACGAGCACAACGTGCCGCGCACGTTCAAGACCGAGGGCGATGAAGGCCTGGTCTGGACCGTGCTGGTCAGCGTGCTCCCCACGCTCGCCATCGTCGGCGCGTTCTTCTGGTTCATGCGCAACATCCAGGGCGCCAACGGCCGCGCCATGAACTTCGGGAAGTCCCGCGCCAAGCTCCAGACCGAAGGCTCGCGCCGCTTCACGTTCGAGGACGTGGCCGGCATCGACGAGGTCAAGGAGGAGTGCGAGGAGATCATCGACTTCCTCAAGGATCCGCGCAAGTTCACGCGCCTCGGCGGCCGCATCCCCAAGGGCGTGCTGCTGATGGGCCCCCCTGGCACCGGCAAGACGCTCCTCGCGCGCGCCGTCGCCGGTGAGGCGGGCGTGCCCTTCTTCAGCATCTCCGGTTCCGACTTCGTCGAGATGTTCGTCGGCGTCGGCGCCAGCCGCGTCCGCGATCTGTTCGAGCAGGGCAAGAAGCAGGCGCCGTGCATCATCTTCATCGACGAGATCGACGCGGTCGGCCGCCAGCGCGGCGCCGGCATGGGCGGCGGCAACGACGAGCGCGAGCAGACGCTCAACCAGCTCCTGGTCGAGATGGACGGCTTTGAAGGCACCGAAGGCGTCATCATGATCGCGGCCACCAACCGGCCCGACGTGCTCGACCCGGCGCTGCTGCGCCCTGGTCGCTTCGACCGCCGCATCGTCGTCCCCAACCCGGACGTGAAGGGCCGCCAGCGCATCTTGGAGATCCACACCCGCCGCATCCCGCTGGGTGAGGGCGTGCAGCTCGACATCGTCGCCAAGGGCACCCCTGGCTTCTCGGGCGCTGACCTCGAGAACCTGTGCAACGAGGCCGCCCTGCTCGCCGCCCGCATGGACAAGAAGCAGGTGGACCAGGACGACCTGCTCGCCGCCCGCGAGAAGATCGTGATGGGCCCCGAGCGCCGCAGCTTGGTCATGCCGGACGAGGAGAAGCGCAACACCGCCTACCACGAGGCCGGCCACGCGCTGATCGCCCACCTGCTGCCCGGCCATGACGCCGTCCAGAAGGTCACGATCGTCCCCCGCGGCCGCGCCTTGGGCGTCACCTGGACGCTCCCCAGCGAAGATCGCCTGTCGATGACACGCGACGACCTGTTCAAGCAGCTGTCGATGATGATGGGCGGCCGTGCCGCGGAAGAGGTGGCGCTGAACTCCGTCACCGGCGGCGCGTCGAACGACATCCAGCGCGCCACGCGCATCGCCCGCCACATGGTCTGCCACCTGGGCATGTCTGAGGGCCTCGGCCCCGTGAACTGGGGCGACGACGACGACGAGCCGTTCCTCGGCCGCAGCATGGCGCGCAGCACCAGCTACAGCGAAGAGACCGCCCGCCGGATCGACCAGGAGGTCCGCCAGATCCTGGACCGCGCCTACGACTCCGCGCGCACCATCCTGACGCACAACATCCACGTGCTCCATCGCATCGCGCAGCACCTGATCGAGCGCGAGTCGCTGGATCACGACGAGTTTGCCGAGCTGGTGGCCGAGTCCAACCCCATCGCGCCGACCAACCTGTCGTGGATGGGCATCTGATCCCAGCCGGCTGGGGGCCCTCACGGGCCCTCGGTCCGTCCGGACCGTTGGTCGTGGGCGTGCTGAACGTGACGCCCGACTCGTTCTCGGACGGCGGTCGTTTTCTGGACGTCGACGCGGCGGTCGCGCAGGGCGTGCGGCTGTGGGACGAAGGCGTAGACTGGCTGGACGTGGGCGGTGAGTCCACGCGGCCTGGCGCCGCGCCGCTCTCCGTCGACGAGGAGATCGCGCGGGTGGTGCCGGTGCTGACCGCGCTGCACGCGCGCCTGCCCGACGCCACGTTGTCGATCGACACGCGCCGCACGGCCGTCGCCCGCGCGGCGCTGGACGCCGGCGCCAGCGTGGTGAACGACGTGTCGGCCTGCGCGGACGACGGCATGGCCGCGCTGGTCGCGTCGCGCGGCGTGCGGGTGGTGCTGATGCACTCCCGCGGCGACCCGACGACCATGGCCTCGCTGACCCACTACGACGACCTGGTGGGTGAGGTGTGTGCGGCGCTGAAGGCGCGGGCGGACGCGGTGCACGCCGCTGGGGTGCCGCGCGACCACATCGCGCTCGACCCAGGCCTGGGGTTCGCCAAGGCGCCGCTCGACAATCCTAAGCTGATCGCGGCCTTGCCTGCGCTCGCGGCCTTGGGCTACCCGGTGCTGATCGGGGCCTCGCGCAAGCGCTTCATCGGGGTGCTGACCGGCGTGGACGCCGCCTCGGACCGCGTCCACGGCTCGATCGGCGCGGCCATCGCGGCGGTGTCGCGGGGCGCGCACCTGATTCGCGTGCACGACGTGTCCGCGACGATACAGGCCATCCGCACTTGGCGGGCATGCGTCGATGCGTGAGTGGGCGGACTGGCTACTGGGCCTCTTGGGAACGGCGACGTGGAGCGACCTGCTCGACGTAGGCCTGCTCGCGGCCGCCGTGTACGCCGTCCTGCGGGTCCTTCGGGGCACCCGCGCGTTCCAGAGCCTCGTCGGGCTGCTGCTGCTGGTCGCGGTCTACCTTCTGTCGGGCGCGTTTGGCCTGTCCACGCTGCACTGGGTGCTCGACAACGTGTCGGTGTACGCGGTCCTGGCGCTGATCATCCTTTTTCAGGAGGACATCCGCCGCGTGCTGGCCGAGGCGGGCACCGTGTTCGCCGGGACCGGAGGTCGCACCATCGCCGACGCCAACCTGATCGAGGAGATCGTGCGCGCCGTGTTCGCGCTCGCGGGCCGTCGCATCGGCGCGCTGATCGCCATCGAGCGGACCGGCTCGCTCGACCGGATCTCCGAGGGCGCGGACCTGATGGACGCGGCGCTCACCGCTGAGCTGCTCCAGGCCATCTTCCACCCCACCAGCCCGCTGCACGACGGCGCGGTGGTGGTGTCGCGCGGGCGCATCCGCAAGGCCGCGGTGTTCGTGCCCATCTCGCTGTCCAAGACCCTGCCCAAGATCTACGGCACCCGCCATCGCGCCGCGATCGGGCTGACCGAGCAGACGGACGCCGTCACGCTGCTGGTGTCCGAGGAGCGCGGCACCGTGTCGATCGTCATGGGCGGCGTGGTCACCCCCGTCGTCGACCCGAACGACCTGCGCCTGCGCCTGCAGGAGCTGCTGGGCGCGGCCCGTACGCGCCCTCCGGCCGAGGAGCCCGCCAGTGCTTGAGCGCCTCCGCACATGGGTGGTCGGCCTGGGGCGTGATCCAGGGCTGAAGCTGGCGGCGCTGATGTTCAGCCTGCTCGCGTGGACCTGGGTTCAGAGCCAGGAGTCCGACACCGCGCGCGTGCGCGTGCAGCTCGACCTGCGCTTCGCGGACAGGCTGGTCCCGGTCGAGCCGCCGCCCGCCACCGCCAGCATCGAGGTCACCGGCCCGCGCGTGCTCATCCGCCGCGCCCAGGCCGAGCGCCCGCGCCTGCTGGTGGATCTGCGCGACGAGGGCATAGGCCCCCACGAGATCCACCTCGACGCCTACCCGCTGGAGGGCATGCCCTCGGGTCTTGCGGTGGTCGGCTTCGCGCCCGAGGTTCTCGCGGTTCGCCTGGACCAGCGCGCGCGCCGCAACGTGAAGGTCGAGGCGGTGTGGGTCGGTGAGCCCGCCGCGGATCACGACGTCGAGCGCGTGGCGATTGACCCGCGCATGGTCGAGGTGTCCGGCCCCCGCGCGGTCCTCGACGAGCTGACCCGCATCCGAACCATGCCCATCGACGTGTCGGGCTGGGACACCACGCGCGACGTGGACATCGAGCTGGACCTGCCCCGCGGCGTCGAGAGCCTTGCCCCCTGGCACGGCACGGCGTCCGTTGAGGTGTCGTCGGTGCTCAAGACCGTGACGCTCACCGACGTGCCGGTCGTGGTGCTGCGCAACGACGGCTACGCGCCCGCGGAGGGCGAGTCGACGGTGACGGTGTCGCTCGAAGGCCCCACCCAGGTGCTCGACGAGCTGCGCTCCGACCAGATCCTCGCGACCGTCTCGCTCCCCGACGGCGCCGGCGCCGGCCGCTACACGGCGACCTTCGAGGCGGCGCATGCCCCGCGGCTGGACCTGATCTACCCGCGGCCGGACGTGGTCCACGTGAAGTCCGCGCCGGACTCCGTGACGGTGGTGAAGCGGTGAAGTTCGGCACGGACGGCGTTCGGGGAGAGGCCGGGGTCGCCCCGATCGACGACGACGGCGCACGTCGCGCGGGCGCGGCGGCGGCGGCGTGGTCGAGGGCGTCGCGCGGGGGCGTGGTGTTCGTCGCGCGCGACACGCGGCCCTCGGGTGCCTCGCTGGCGGCGGCGGCGCTCGCGGGCGCGGCCTCGGCCGGCGCTCGCGCGGTCGACGCGGGCGTCTTGCCGTCGGCAGGCCTGTCGGCGGCGGTCGCGGCGACTCCAGGCGCGACCGGCGTGATGGTCACCGCGTCCCACAACCCGGTGAGCGACAATGGGTTCAAGGTGCTCGGGCCGGGCGGCGCCAAGCCGGACGACGCGTGGACGGCGCGGCTAGAGGCCTGGCTCGCCACCCCGCCCGTGGCGGATGGCGGCGTGGTCGTCGACGGCAAGGCCGAGGCGGGCGAGGCGTACACGCGCGCGTGGATGAAGGCGGCGGGCGACCTGTCCCCGCTGCGGGGCCGTCGGATCGCGATCGACCTGGCGAACGGCGCCGCGTCGGAGTGGTCCGCCTTGTGGTCGCGCGCGCTCAAGGGCGTCGACGTGCGCTGGCTGGGCGCGGGCGACGGCGTGATCAACGACGGCTGTGGCAGCGAGCACCCGGAGTCGCTCGCGGCGGCGGTCCGGGCCGAAGCCTGCGACGCCGGCCTGGCCGTCGACGGCGACGCGGACCGCGCGCTGCTGGTCGACCACACCGGCGCGGTCGTGCACGGCGACCGGCTGACGTGGCTGCTGACCCAGGGTTTGGGCGTGCGCGGGCTGGCGGTGACCGTGATGAGCACGCTCGCGCTCGAGTCCACGCTGCCGGGCGTGCGCGTGGTCCGCACGCCGGTCGGCGACCGCCACCTGTCGATCGCCATGCGCGAGCACGGCCTGGACCTGGGCGCGGAGGAGAGCGGGCACGTGCTGTTCTTGCACGGCCTCCCCGGCGGAGACGGCATGCTCACCGGGCTTCGCGCGCTGGCGGCGGCCTTCGCGGCCGCCGACTCCTTGCAGGACGCGATCGCGCCCTTCGTCCCGTGGCCCCGCAAGCTGACCAAGGTCCGCGCCGCCGTGCGTGTCCCCTTCGAGTCCGTCCCGGAGATCGTCGAGGCGATCGCTGTGGGCGAGGTCGCGCTCGGGCAGGGGCGGGTGTTCGTCCGGTGGTCGGGCACTGAGCCGGTGCTGCGCGTGCTCGTCGAAGCGCCGGAGGTGGATCGCGTCGTGCATGTGAGCGAGCGCGTGACGGAGGTCTGTCGGCGCGCGCTGGGGGGTGAGCCATGAGGCCAGTCTGGACCGCGGCCGCCATGCGCGCCGCCGACCGCGAGGTCATCGAGGGCGTCGGGCTGCCCGGCGTCGCGCTGATGGAGCTGGCCTCGGCGGGGCTGGCCCAGGCCATCCTATGCCACCACGCGGCCGACGCGGCGCGCGGGGTGGTGATCGTCTGTGGTCCTGGGAACAACGGCGGCGACGGCTACGGGGCCGCGCGCTGGCTCAAGCGTGCCGGCGTGCCGGTCGCGGTGCTGCCGATGTCGCCGGACTCGTCTTGCGACGCGGCGCTCATGCGCCAGGCCGCCCAGCGCGTCGGCGTGCCCGAGGTGTCCACGCTCGGCCAGGCCGGGCTGATCGTCGACGCGCTCTTCGGGACCGGCCTGTCCCGAGACCTAGACGCAGACGCGCTCGCGATGGTCCGCGCGATCGACGCGCACCCGGCCGTGAAGGTGGCGGCCGACCTCCCGAGCGGCCTGGACTCGGACGACGGGCACCTGTGGGGCGCCGCGCCGACGGTCGCGCGCACGGTGACCTTTGGTGGCCACAAGCAGGGCATGTTCTGCGGCGAGGGGCCTCGTCATTGCGGCGTCATCGACGTGGTCGAGCTGGCGCTGGATGCCGCGGCGCCGCCCGCTTGGCTTACCGACGCCGACGACATCTGGGCGCGCTGGCCACGCCGCGACGTGCTCGCGCCCAAGACGCGCACCGGTCAGCTGCTGGTGCTGGCGGGCTCGACGCGCATGGCGGGCGCCGCGGTGCTGTCCTGTCGGGGCGCGCTCGCCGGCGGCGCCGGCATGGTCACCTTGGCGACCCCGCGCGGCGCGCTGTCGCGCCTGGGCGCGCTGCCGCCCGAGGTCATGGTGATCGTGTCGGGCGAGGGGGACGTGTGGGACGGGAACCTGCCGCCGCTGCAGCGCTACGACGCGATCGTCGCGGGGCCGGGGCTGGGCGGCGGCACCACGCCGACCGCGAACCAGTGGCCCGCGCTCGCGCTTCTGTGGCGTCGGTTTGAGCGGCCCATGCTGTTCGACGCGGACGGCCTGCCGTTCACCGATGTGGTGGCGGCCGGACCTCGCGTGATCACGCCCCACGCGGGCGAGGCCGCGCGCTGGCTCGGCACCACCGCCGAGGCGGTCGAGCGCGATCGCTTCGCCGCGGCACGCGAGCTCGCCGAGCATGGCGCGGTCGCGCTGCTCAAGGGTCGGCACACGTTGATCGCGGACGCCGGCTCGGTCGTCGTGAACCCCACCGGCGCGCCGTCGCTCGCCACCGCGGGGAGCGGTGACGTGCTGTCGGGCCTGATCGGCGCGCTGTTGGCGCGAGGCAGCGCCGCGCGCGACGCGGCCGTGATCGGCGCGTGGGTACACGGGCGCGCGGGCGAGTCGCTCGACGCCACCCGCGGCGCGTCCACCACCGCGTCCGACATCGCTGACGGCATCATGGACGTGGTGCGCGGGCTCGCGGCTACCGGTTGAAGCGGAAGACCGGCTCCAGATCCTCGAGCTCGTCGATCATGCAGTCGAGCTCGGTGATGATGCCATTGTTGAACCCGTAGACCCAGCCATGGAGTGCCAGACCGCGCTGCCGCCACGCGCGCTGCACGATCGACGACTTGGCCAGGTTGCGCACCTGCTCGATGACGTTGAGCTCGGTGAGGCGGTTGGCGCGGGCCGTCGGTTCCGTGATCGCGTCGAGCTCGACGCGGTGACGCAGGTAGACCTCACGAATGTTGGCCAACCAGATGTCGACCAGCCCGTAGTCCCGGTTGTCCATGGCGGCGGTGATGCCGCCGCACCCGTAGTGGCCGCACACGATGACGTGCTTCACCCCGAGCACCTCGACCGCGTACTGCAGCACCGACAGCAGGTTCACGTCGGTGTGCACGACGAGGTTCGCGACGTTGCGATGCACGAAGATCTCGCCGGACAGCGTCTGGGTGATCTCGTTCGCGGGCACCCGGCTGTCCGAACAGCCGATCCACAGGTAGTCGGGCTTCTGACCGCGGGTCAGGTTGTCGAAGAAGTCGGGATCCGCTTCCGACTTGGCCTTGGACCAGGCACGGTTCCCTTCCAACAGGCGCTCGTAGCTCTTGTCGGCCATCCACACTCCGGGTCGGTTGGGCTCGTATCCCTCGCCGCGCGCCGGGGACCAACGCTCGTTGATTTCCTTGACGGCGCGGCCCCGCGAGAGGAACTTGGCACATGCACATCGTGCTCCCGACCGCTGAAGCGCTGCGCGCCCTGGGCTACGCCTTGGGGCAGGTGGTGACGCCCGGCACGGCGATCGGCCTGACGGGAGACCTGGGCGCGGGCAAGACCTGCTTCGCGCAGGGGCTGGCCGCGGGCCTGGGGATCACGGGCCCCATCCCGTCGCCGACCTTCGTGCTGGTGTGCCGCTACGACACCGGCCGGCTGACGCTCTGGCACGCGGACCTGTACCGGCTGGAGGACCGGTCCGCGCTCGATCAGCTCGCGCTCGACGAGGCGTTGGACGCCGACGGCGTGGTCGCCGTGGAGTGGCCGGATCGCTTCCCGGGCCTGCTCCCGGACGATCGCCTCGACGTGCGCCTCGACCACCACCTGGACGGACGCGAGGTCACGCTGACCGCGACTGGCCCTGCCCACGCGGCGCTGCTGGAGCGACTCCATGTCTGAGCGCCTGCACTTCGGGTCCGACCGGGAGCCCCCGCCCGCCGACCGACGGGTGATGACGATGGGGGCGGCCTTCCTGGTGGTCGCGAGCCTGCTCATGCTGCGGTCGCTGTGGAGCCCCGCGGCGCCCCAAGGCCAGCTGGTCGAGGTCCGCGGCGAAGTCGCCCGGCCCGGCGTGTACGCGGTCGAGCCTGCCACGCTGTCCGCGGCCGTGGAGGCGGCAGGTGGCCTGACCGACGGGCTGCCCGACACGCCGCTGCGCGACGGCGACGCCGTGCAGGTGGACGCGGACGGCGCGCGCGTGGTGCCCATGGGCGACCCGCTGCTGGTCGCGCTGCCGATCAACGTGAACGTGAACGGCGTCGAGGCGCTCAAGGTGATCCCCGGCGTCACAGACGACGTCGCCAGCGCGATCATCGCCGAGCGTGCCGCGCATGGCCCGTTCCACGACGTCGGTGAGCTGAAGCGGGTGAAGGGGCTCGGCGGCGCCGCGCTCGACCGTGTCCGCCCGTTCGTGACCACCGGGACGACGGCGCCCAAAGGGCCGATCGACCTCAACACCGCCGACGCGCCCGCGCTGGAGTCGCTGCCCGGCGTCGGTCCGTCGCTGGCCGCGCGCATCGTCGCCGACCGCCAAGCGAACGGGCCCTACCGCACGGTCGACGCGCTCGATCGTGTGTCTGGCGTCGGCCCCGCGACCGTGGAGCGCCTGCGCGGCCTCGCGACAGTAGGGGGGAGCCCATGATCTACCTCGACCACGCCGCCACCAGCCCGATGCTCGACGAGGTGCGCGACGCCATGTGGCCCTGGCTCGGACGCCCGGCCAACCCGTCGTCGGTCCACCGCGCAGGGCAGACCGCGTTCGCGGCGCTGGAGCGCGCGCGCGCCGAGGTCGCGGCGATGGTGGGCGCGGACCCTTCGGGCGTCGTGTTCACGTCCGGCGCGACTGAGGCGAACCACCTGTTCCTCCGCGGCGCGTTCACCGCGCGTGACGGTCGGCTCGTCACGTCGTCGATCGAGCACCCGTGCGTGCGCGCGGCCGCCGAGGCGCTCGCCGCCGCCGGCGTGCCGGTCGAACACCTCGCGGTCGACGCGGACGGCGTCACCACGCTGCACGCGCTGCCGCCCGACACGGCGGTGCTCTCGCTGATGGCGGCCAACCACGAGACCGGCGTGCGACAGCCGGTGGGCGGGGCGCGGTCGGCCGCGGACTTGGTGGGCGCCTGGCTGCACGTCGACGCCTCGCACGCGGCGGGGCGGGTGGACCTGAGCGCGATCGACGCGGACGGCTTGGTGTTCTCGGCGCACAAGCTGGGCGGTCCGGTCGGCATCGGGGCGTTGGTCCTTCGCGACGGGGGCGCGTTCCCGCCGCTGTTCGCGGGCAGCCAGGAGCGCGGTCGGCGCGCGGGCACCACCAACGTCGCGGCGGCGGTCGGGTTTGGCGTGGCGGCTCGGCTGGCGGCGGCGGCGATGGGCGCGCGAGTCTCCGGCTGGCTCACGCAGCGCGAGCGCTTGGAGGACGCGATCCGCTCGTGCGGCGGTCGCGTGGTGGGCGAGCATGTGCCGCGTGTGGTCACCACGGTGGCGGCCGTGTTCCCGGGCCTGCGCGGCGACGCGGTGGTGCAGGCGCTCGACCTGACCGGCGTGTGTGTGTCGGCGGGCGCGGCGTGCGCGTCGGGGAGCGTGGAGCCGTCACCCACCTTGGTCGCCATGCGCGACCCGCAGCCCGACGGCATCGTGCGCTTCAGCCTGGGGCCCGCGTCCCAGCTCACCGACATCGACGAGCTGGCCCGTGTTCTGCCCGCCGTGATCGATCGCCTGCGGCTCGCCATGACCTGGGACGGTTAGAGCGCGCGCACAACCGGAGGATGACGTGGCGAAGCTCGGCGGTGAAGTGAAGCAGGTGTTCCGCTCCAAGGTCGACGCGGCCCGCACGCGCGCGGCGATCGCCGACCTGGACAAGATCACGGCCGCGACGACTGAGGCGACGAGCGCCCAGAAGATCGGCGCCGACACGCTCAAGTTCGTGCTGCAGGAGCAGAACCACGGCGTGGCGCGCTTCACGGGCCAGTACACGGTTCGCTACAGCACCGAGGGCGACGAGGTCGTCTGGCGCACGCTCGAGGGCAACATGGTGAACGAGGGCCGCGCCCGCGTGGTCGCCCGCGCCGACGGCGGCGCCGACGTCCATTGGACGCAGCGCATCGAGACCGAGGTGCCGGTCCCTGGTCTGCTCGCGCGGGCGTTGGCCCCGGTCGCCACCAAGATCATGGAAGGCAGCATCCAGGGCTACGTCGCGCGGCTGCTCGCGTCAGCCTAAGCGCGGCCGCCGTGCCGAATCGGCGTCAGCCGATCACTGCATGACACCCGACGTGATGAGCGCGTCATACTCGGGGCAGCCCGGCGTCCAGTAGTTCAGTCCGTCCAGATCCGTCTTCGAGGTGTAGAACACGAAGCCGCCGATCATGGCCTGCATGGCACGCTGCTGCTCGCCGTCGTTGAACTTGCCGTTGAACGGGTCAGGGCAGGCGATGCTGCAGATGCCGTCCTTGGGGCTCTCGAAGTCGCAGTGCGAGGCCTCGGTGATCTTGTGGAGCTTGTGGTCCGGCGCACGCAAGATGACGTCCTTGCCGTTCCCCGAGCTGTTGCACGAGCCGGGCTCGCCGCGAATGCCCCACAGCGGCACCGTCAGGTTGGGCGCCGCCTGCTTGGCCAAGTTGCTCACGTCCACCAGATCCAGGCCGAACGCGCCGATCGCGTCGGTGTCCGCCTTGGCCGCCAGCGTCGACGCAAGGCCGCCCGCCGAGTGGCCAATGTAGAGGATGGGGTGCCCGTTCGCGAGGTTGTCCGAGAAGGCCACCAGGTCCTGGCCGTTCTTCACGTGGTCCGTGTCGAACGGGCTCGTGTGACACAGCGCCGGGGTGTAGACCTCAAAGCCCCACGACGCGAGGTAGCGTGCCCAGCCCGCCACCTTGGACGGATCCCGCGCGAAGCCGTGCGAGAGCACGATGACCTCGTTCTCCGGGTTGACGTCGGTCGGTGCGAAGCGCGACCAGGCCATGTCGCAGCTGGTGGGGCCCTTCACCGTGCCCTTGTTCACGGCGATCGGGTGCGGGCCGGCCTTGGTGAGGTCACCGATGATGCCGTCACCCGGAGCGCAGGTCGGGGTGCCGCCGCCGCCGCCGTCCGTGTCGTTGCCACCGCCGCCACCGCCACCGCCACCGCCACCGCCGCCACCGTCCGTGTCGCCGCCGTTCGACCCGCCAATGTCGGTGTCGGTGGTGTCGTCCGGGGTGGTGGGGTCCTCGCCGATCTTGACGGTTCCACCCTCACAACCGATGAGGAGCAGTGCGAGAAGCAGGGGATGGCGCATGTGCACTCCAAGAGACTCGGTGCCATGTACTAGCACTCGGTGTTGACTCCCGTGTCAACAATGTCTGGACAAAGCCTGTGCGCCAGCCGCGCGCGCGTGCGCCCGTCCCAGCCCAGCTCCAGCCGCCGCAGCGCGTGGCGCCGGACGTCCTCCGCGAGCGGCGCGTCGCCGTCGTCGGTGCAGATGTCGGCGAGCAGGGCGGACGCCTCGACGAACGCATCGGCGTCCATCGACGACATGGCGGCGTCCTGCGCGCCGCGGGCCAAGTCACGGGCGGCGTCCAGGTGCTTCATGCGCCGACGCAGCGCCGCGAGCAGCACGATCAGCCGGGCGCGCTCCGGCCCGGTCGCGCGGTCCGCGTCTCGCGCGGCGATCTCCCAGGCCAGGTGCAGGTCGGTCGGCGGCGGCGCGACGTCGAGCAGGGCGAGCACGGCGGTGGCCAGCACCCGCCACGCGGCGGTCTCTGGCGCGCCCTCGCAGACGGCGGCCGCGAAGGCCCGCGCGACGTCGTGCGTGGGCTCCTCGGGCCACGCGGCGGTCCGGTTCAGGTCCCGGATGGCGAGGTGGACGCGGACGGGGTCGCCCAGGGTGGCGCTCGCGACGGCCCGGATCCAGGGCGTGTCGGGGGCGTCGACGCCGCGCACCAGGTCGAGCGCGTCCTGTGCACGGCCCTCGCGGAGGGCTTCGCGGGCGAGTTCTACGGCGGGGTGGGGAGGGTTGCTGTCCATCTCGGCAAGGTAGGCGCGCGCGCCCGGGGCAGCAAGGGCAGGCGGGTCGATCGTCGGGCGGCTAGGTTGGGCGGGTGAGGTCCGCGCGCATGCTCCGTCGACTCTCCTTGCTGGTGGCGCTGCTGTCGGGCTGCTCTCCCTGGACCGACGTGTCTCGGCCCGAGGACGCGCCCACCGGCTCGGTGCTCTCCCCATCGGACGACGCGATCGTCCCGGCCGGTCGAATCGAGCTGCTCGGTCGGGTCCGCGACACCGAAGATCCGCCGGAGAACCTGTTCGTGGTCTGGTCGTTCGGCACGGCCGCGGACGACGGCTGGACGGACGCGTGCCAGGGGTTCGCGTCCAAGGGCACGGGCGAAACGCTCTGCGTGGGCGAGGTCGACCCGACCGTGACCCGGATCCGCATGCTGGTAAAGGACGTCGCCGGCTTTCAGCGCGTGGTGACCCAGGACGTCCTCGTGCGCGACGTGATTGCGCCGACCGTGACCCTCCTGCCGTTCACCGACGCCAACTTCTATGCCGAGACACCCGTCACCGTGGAGGCGGTCGTCGGCGACGAGGACGGCACGCTTGAGGCGCTGACCCTGTCGTGGTCGTCCGACGTGACCGGCCCCCTCGACGGGCCGACCGTGCCGGACCCAGAGGGCCGCCTGCGCGGCACGGTGCTGCTGCCGGAGGGCTCGCACACGCTGACCCTGAGCGCGCGCGACGCCGACAACCTGCTCACGCGCGCCTCGGTCGCCTTGCACGTCGGTCCGCCCAACGTGGCGCCGACCGTGCGGATCGACGCGCCCACCCAGGACGCCGTCTTGGCGACCGGCGCGCCGCTCGATCTGCTCGGGGTGGTGTTGGACACGGTCACGGCGCCAGAGGCGCTGATCGCGTCCTGGTCGAGCGATCTCGACGGACCCCTCGGCGCGCCGACGCCCGACGCGCTCGGCGGCGTGGACCTCACGGGCGTCCACCTGTCGAAGGGCGACCACACCCTGACGCTCTCCGCCACCGACGACGCCGGAGTCACGGGCGAGGACACCGTCGCCGTGCGCGTGGACGACCCGCCGACGTTCATCTTGGGCGGTCCGTCCGACGGGGACGTGCTGGTCTGGCCGGCGCCGCTGCGGGTCGAGGCCACGTTGACCGACTCGGTCTCGCCCGCCACGGACTTGCGCCTGCGCGTCACCTCCGATCTGTCGGGCGAGCTGATGGACGTCGGCGTCGACTCCGGCGGGCACGTGGTCGCTGAGGTCCCGTTGTCGTTGGGCACGCACGTACTCACGTTGCGGGCCGTGGATGGATACGGGCTGGTCACCGGGCTGACCCGCACCGTGAGCGTGGTCGCGCCATAGGTCCGGTCTCGGTGGGGTGACGATGGCTTGGCTTCCTCCTGTCCAACACGACTTTCCGAAGTGCTGGGGCGTGAGCCGATGGGCGGGCTCGATCGTGCTGCGCGCGTGGGGCTGGGACATCGAGGGTGAGCTGCCCGCGACGTCCAAGGCGGTGCTGATCGCGGCACCCCACACCAGCAACTGGGACTTCTGGTTCGCGCTGCTGGCAGGCTGGACCTACGGCGTGTCCATCCAGTGGCTGGGCAAGGACGCGCTGTTCCAGGGCCCGCTCGGGCCGCTGCTCAAGCTGCTCGGCGGCATCTCGGTGGATCGCAGCCGCAACCAGGGCTTGGTCACCGCCGTGGTGGAGCGGTTCGAGTCTGAGCCGAGGCTCCTGCTGATGGTGCCCGCCGAGGGCACACGCGCCTACCGGGACTACTGGAAGTCGGGCTTCTACCACATGGCCCACGACGCGGGCGTTCCGATCATCCTGGGCTTTTTGGACTACCGCCGCAAGCGCGCGGGCTTTGGCCCCGCGTTCGTCCCGTCGGGCGACCTGTCCCAAGACATGGACCGCATCCGCGCTTTCTACACGGGGATCTCCGGCAAGCACCCGGACCAGTCCAGCCGCATCCGTCTCAAAGGCGAGGACGGTGTCGACGAGGCCCGCGGCGTATGATCTGCGCGACGACGCCCGCACCGATCGGATACGCTCGCGCCCGCTCCGGAGAACAACCATGCGTCGGCTGATCGCGACCCTCGCGCTGTGCAGCCTCGTCGGCTGCGGCATGCTCGACTTCACGTCGCCCCGCAAGCGCAACCGCCAGCTTACTCAGCCCGGCATGCCCCACCTGGCGGCGGGCGAGATCCCTGAAGGCTCGCCCCGCATCACCACCGACAAGCTCGACGGCCCGACGGTCGACCAGCTCCCCGCCGATCAGCCCGGCATGATCGTGCTGATCCTGCTCGACTCCGTGCGCGCGGACCACACGCACCTGTGCGGCGGCGAACGGCCGAACACCCCCGCGCTCGACGCGCTTCGCGACAAGGGCGCGGCGGTCTCCTGCCAGACCTATGCACCGGCCACGTGGTCGCTCCCGGCCCAGGCGTCGATCTTCACGGGCTTGGACCCGGATAAGCACGGCTTGGTCACGCGCGGCGCGCACCTCGACCCGGCCCTGCCCACGCTGGCGCAGGAGATGTCCACGCGCGGCTACCAGACGGTGCTGATCTCCGCGAGCCCGTTCCTGGGTGAGGCCACGGGCCTGCAGCGCGGCTTCCACGAGGTCCGCGTCGCGGAGGGCCTCACCAGCGAGTACCGCGCCGAAGGCGTCGTGAAGATGCTGCGCTACCTGATCGCGCAGGTCGACCCCAAGCGTCCCACCTTCTTGGTGCTCAACCTGTTCGACGCCCACGATCCGTACCCAGAGATCCCCGGCAAGGTGGACTGGGCCAAGCCGCAGCGCGCGGTCAGCTTCCACGGCCCCGACGGCGCGTCGGTCGACGCCACCAAGTTCCTCGCGGGCACCCTGCAGGAACCGGCCAAGTCCGACTACCTGGCGCAGATCACCAACGGCTACGACCACGGCGTGTTCGTCGACGACGCCATCGTCGGCAACGTGGCCCGCGTCATCGAGCGCTTCCAGCTGGGCAAGCACGGCCTGCGCGTGATCGTCACCGGCACGCACGGCGAGAACCTGGGCGATCATGACTCGCTCCGCCACAACGGCGTGCCTTGGGAGTCGGTCGCCCGCGTGCCCTTCGTGATGGTCGACTCCACCCAGAAGGGCACGCTCAAGCTGCCCGATGTGATGTCGACCACGGGCGCGTTCTACCTGGCGCGCGACGGCAAGCTGCCGGACCCGCCCTTGCCCGTGCAGTCCATGTCCTTTGACGAGGGCGGTCGGGCGGCCAACGCGTGGATGAAGGACGCCGTCGCCATCTGGCCGTCTGCGGGTCTCAAGCTCGTTCGAATGGACGGGAAGTCCCTGCGCTACGACCTGAAGGCGGACCCGACCGAAGCGAACGGCGCGCCTGTGACCGACTCGGCCGAGCTGGCGTCGCTCGACGCGCTTGCCAAGTCCGCGGCAGACGCCGAGGCGCGCGCGCTGACCGTCCCGCCCGACGAGGCGGTGTCGCAGCTGTTCGCGCGGCTCGGCGGCGCGGACTGACCGTAGGCTACGGCGCGTCGGTGTCCAGGTCGGTGTCGGCCGCGTAGCCGCCCTGCTCGTTGGACGCCTTCAGCAGGTCGTAGGTGATCGAGATCTTCGACTTGGGACCGGGCATCCAGCCGATCGTGCGGATGCTGTTCCGGACCGAGTCGTAGTCAAAGGTGAAGCAGTGGTCGAAGCCGCGCTCCACACACGCGTCCGCGATGGGGGTGCCCGCGTCCACGGTGGCGACGTCCACGCCGTGCGACGCGCGCTGCCGGTCCTGCACGAGGATGTCGATGGTGCCCGGCACTGGCAGCTCGGAGAGGAAGTACTCCTCGCGCAGGCCGGCGGCGGCGAGGCCCAGCGCCTGCAGCACGGGGACCCAGTCGTCCTGGCAGATCGAGTAGATCTGGCCGCCCACGTCCTGCGCCACCTCGATGAAGCGGTAGCCGGGCGCGGCGTCGCCGGTGGCGCCGCGGCAGCCGGTGGGCTTGGGGCCGACGATCGCGTTGAAGGTGACGGGCGTGTCCGCGTTGGGCTTGAGGGTGTGCAGCATGCTGCCGTACTCGACCGTGGAGCGGTCGCTCTGGTCGTCCTCGTCGCCCACGATGACGATGTGCAGCGACGCGTCATCCCGCAGGAAGCCGGCGTTCCAGGTCTGGTGCTGCGGAGACGCCAACGTGACCGCGTTCCACATGGTCTGCAGGCCCATCTCGTCGGACGAGCCCCAGGTGCCGACGCGGGCCATCTGCGCGAAGATCTCCTGCGGGTGGGGCGTGTCGGCGCTCAGGTAGTGAATGCCCGCGACCTGTCGCAGCAGGCCGTTCTGAAGCCCGTCTTCCGCGTCGGTCGTGATCACGCCCATGTGCCAGTCCAGGCCCGAGCCGATGAAGAACTGGGCGAACGCGTCGAACTGGGTCGCGATCTTCTCCTGCTCCTGGGACATGGAGCCGGAGTTGTCGACGATCCACAGCACATCGACCTTGTCGGGCATCTGCTGGACGACGACGTCGGTGCGGCGCGGCGTCTCTAGCGACGGCGTCTCACCCTTGCTCACCAAGCGGGACGGGTCGAAGAGGTTGTAGTCCGAGCAGCCGGCGGTCAGGGCGATCAGCAGGGCGAGGTGAGGGCGCACGAACAGCTCCGACCCGGGACACGAATTCCCGGAGAGTGTCCGTTACACCGGGCCGACGCCCACTGTCCACGCTCGCGCCGAGCCTTGTGTAAGCTGATGGAAAAGCGGGCCGCGGCCTCTTGGTGGAGTGGGGCTCGTTATCCGCGGGCCTTCTTGGCGGTGCGCAGGTTGGTCTCCACCTCTCGCAGCAGCGTCTCCAGGTTGGCGCCGGTGCGATCGGTCGCGCTCACGCCCAGCTGCACCGACACCTGAAAGCGCTTCCCGGAGGCGGACAGGAAGGTCATCGCGCGGATCTTCTGCGCCACGCGCGTCAGCCGGGTGATGGCGCCGCTGCGCGACTCGCCCGGGATCGACACGGCGATCTGGTCCGACCCCCAGCGTCCGACGATCGCGTCGTCGGCGAGCACGTCGACGATCGACGCGACCACGCCGGTCAGCACGC
This sequence comes from Pseudomonadota bacterium, assembly GCA_947475315.1. Taxonomy (GTDB): domain Bacteria; phylum Myxococcota_A; class UBA796; order UBA796; genus CAIOSP01. The sequence goes on from CANJMY010000041.1 coordinate 23,848, forward strand.
GGTCGCCCGCGGCGATGCCATAGGCGCTGTTGATCTCGTGGAAGAAGTCCACGTCGAACACGGCGCCGGCGAGCGCCTTCTGCCCGTCGCCGAACGCGTCGCGCGTGGCAGAGAGGAAGGCCGCGCGGGTGAGCGCACCGGTTGGGTCGGTCTCGCGCAGGGCGCGCATGCGCTCGATGGTGGTGAGCACGCGGGTGACGAACTCATCGTCCTGGATGGGACGGTTGAGCACGCCGTCGGCGCCCGCGCGGTAGGCGGCCACGCGCAGCGACGGCGTGTCCTGCGTGGTCGTGAGCAGCACGGGCACGGTGGACCAGTCGGGCGCGGCGCGGACCTGACGGCAGATCTCGATGCCGGAGATGATCGGCAGCACCACGTCGGCGACGATTAGATCGGGGCGGATCTCATCGAGGCGCTGCACCAGGCCGGAGGCGCTGGGCAGGTAGATCAGGGTCAGGCCGTGCTTCGCGAAGAGCTGGCGCGCGCCCTCGCCAAACTCGGGATCATCGTCGATGAGTACGACGCGCGCAGGACGCCGCGCCCGCTGCTTCGTCAGGCGCGCGATCGCTGCGACGAACGCGTTCTCGTCGATCGGGAGCGGCACGGCGAAGCGCGCCCCTTGCGCGCGCGCTGCGTTGGCAGACTGCGCGGCGTCGTTGCCAGACGGCACCATCAGCGCGATCGGCAACTCGGACAGGCCGGGCTGGCGACGCAGCCACTCGGTCAGCAGCGACGTGCCACCATCGGGCAGGCCCTCGGTGAGCAGCGCCGCGTCGAACTTGCGTCGGATCGAGATGCGGACCGCCTCCTTGATCGAGCGTGCGGTGAGCAGGCCGATGTCGTGGCGCTCGCTGAAGTCGGCGAGCTTGCGGAGCAGGTCCAGGTCGGAGGCGACGGCGAGCACGCGCGTCGAGGCTTTCTCGAACTGATCGGTGGCGACGGTGGAGATGGCGGTCGCCGTCTCGGGCAGCGACGCGTCCATGACCTTGAGCAGCGTCTCGACTCTGTCCCACAGGGATTTGCTGCCGATGTCGCGGCGCCCGGCGAGCACCTCGTCGAGCGACACGGCCACCGCCTCTGCGGTCTCGGCGACGATTGGGAACGCCTGCTTACGGCACTCTTCCGCTAGCGATGCGGCCAGCCTGCGCGCCTCGGCGGCGTGCTTGCCGCTGCGCTGCGACTGGGCTGTCTCGGCGGCGACCGCGAGCTCCTCCACCCACCGCGCCAGCCGCTGCGCGAACTCGTTGCGCGACTTGCGCAGCGCGCCGCTCCACGACGCCGGCACGTGCGCCTCATCGTGCACCAGGCCGGGTTGGGCGCCGGGGATCGCGCGCGCCAGCCGGGTCTCGACCTCAGCGAAGTTCAGCGGCTTCATGAAGATGGCGCGCGGCGCGATCTCGCGGGACAGCTCCTGCATCTGCGCGTCGGTGACAAGCTCGGCGGTGTAGACGCACGAGCCGCGCCACCGGCCGCGGCGCAGCCGACGGAGCAGGTTCAGGCCGCCCTCGCTCGGCAGCGCGCCGTCCACCACGACCACGTCGAATTCGCGGGTCTTGAGCGCGGCCTCGGCGTGCGCCAGGTCCGCGAAGCCCTCGCACACGATCCCGATTCGTTCCAGCGCGACGCGCATCATGTTCCGAGAAAGCGGCTCCGGGTCCACCACCAGTCCACGCATCGCGACCTCCTGATCAGGGTTTTCGCACGCCTGTGATCCGCCACGTCCCCACGAGCGCGTTCGGGTCCACCTCGACGCCAAACGGCCCAGACAAATTCCCGTCGGCGACGACGTGGACGTCGACCGGCGTCATCTCGAAGCGCTCGTCCATCGCCCGGCACATGGGATCCAGGTACCCAGGGTGATCCAGCGCGTCTGTCAGGTCATATACGGAGCAGGTCCAGCGGGCGCATGGCTCCGCGTCGTCGGCGCACACCTGCTTCCACGGCTCGCGCCAGCAGGGCAGCGCCAGGTCGAGCGACATGTCGTCGGCGTTGCCAGGCCGCAGCCAGAACGGGCTGAATTCCAGCGAGCGCCCGTCGATCAGCCACCGGTCGATCGCGATCCCAGGCGTCTTCACCGGGTCCATGAACACGCCGCGCACGCACGCCAGCGAGCGGATCCAGAGCGCGCCGACGGCCTCGTCGGGGGCGGCGAGGGCGTCGGTCACCGAGATCGTCCGCGCGCCGCTCAGCGACACGTACTGCGGGCCGTAGACACGGTAGGTCCAGTCCCAGGTGGCGACGTCGACGCCAGGCGGCACGTCGCGCTCCGACAACATCACGCGCGCGCTGGGGTCGGTGGGGTCGGTCGCGGCCTTGAGCACCGCGTACTCCTGCTGCATCGGCCACACGTAGGACACCCACGCCAAGCGCGGCTCCAACGCGTACCACGCGACCGCGTAGGCGAGCGCCGGGGCGACCAGCTTGGACGCGCGACCGGTCGATGCCACCAGCGCCACCGCGGCCGCGATCGAGAAGGTCGCCGAGCTCGCGAGCGACGTGCGCGTGACCGTGGCGAACGTGTCGAACGCGCCGACGTAGGGGACGAGCGAGGCCACCAGACAGACCGCGAGCAGCAGGCCCTCCGCGGTGGACGCGAACGCGGCGACGGCGGCGCCGACGAGCGTGAGCGCGATCACCAGCGGATCGGTCAGGCGCGGGTCCGTCATCCCGTGGATCGCGACAAGACGCTCCCATCCGTACGCCGGGCCGGTGAAGGCGCCGGCCAAGAAGCCCGGATCATGACCAAGGATGGGGAGCTGCCGGTACACCCCGTACACCATCGCACCGATCAAGGGTGCCGCGATCCAACGCCACCGGCGGTGGCGCGTGTCGACGCGGAGCGCCCAGCCCACGGCGGCGAACAGCAGCACCACGCTGGCGGCCTTGAACACCAGCCCGAGCGGCTCCACGCGCTGCGCGTTCTGCACCAGCGCCTGCCCCGACGCCTGCGTGAACATCGGCACGCCGGTGACCGCCGTGATCGAGCGGAACAGCTGCACGCGCGGCACCAAGAGCACCGCGCAAACCGACAGAAGCACCGCCAGACGGACCAGCGGTATCGTCTCGCGCCACGGGCGCGTGCGCCGCGCGACGACCCACGCGATCATCGTCGCAGGCACGATCCCAAACGCCTCGCCGCGGCACTGCAGCGCGATCATCCCGCAGACCAGCGTGAGCACCAGCGTTCGCGTTCGAGCGCCGACAAGCCATGCCTCCAGCGCGATCAGCGCGGCGGAGAGTGACGCGACGAAGGAGACGAACGGGCTGGGCGTGGGCGCCAGGCGCAGCAGCGCCGGGTGCAGGCCGAAGAGTAGCGCCGCCGCGATCCCCAGCTCCGGTCGACCGCTCCCCGCCGCCGCGACCAGGCCGACCAGCGCCACCGCGCCCAGCGCGACCCAGGTCGAGAGCACCTCGGTGTCCACGTGGCCGCCGGTGAGGAAGCGGAGCGTGCGAAGCAGCGCCACCGGGGCGAACCCATGCACCTCGCCCAGGCCCGCGGGCAGATCCCACGCGCCGTGGTCGATCGCGGCGATCGTGCCGAAGTCATGGTTGTTGGTCGACCACGGACCGGGCACCGAGTGGGCGCCGATCACCGACGACACCAACCCGAGCACCAAGGCTAGCCCCGCCACGCCGTACAGCGTGGGGCGGAGCACGCGGCGCAGATCCTTCCACGAGATCAGCGCCAGGAGCGGCGCCAGCGTCAGCAGGCCGTAGAGCTCGAGGAACGCTCGAGCCGTAGGTGCGGACGCTGACGACCAGCTCATGCGTGTGGCCGCACCTTCGCCGCTTCGGGCGCCGCCGACCCTTCGTCGAGCGCGTCGCTTGCGTCGGCGCCGCCGTCGTCCTCAGGCTTGAGCACGATGAATTCGACGCGGCGGTTCTTGGCG
>CANJMY010000042.1 GCA_947475315.1 Pseudomonadota bacterium
GCCTGCCACGTCCCCATCGACACCCGCTACCCGGTGTTCGGCGACGACGCGTTCCGCACCGGCACCGGCGTCCACGCCGCCGCGGTGATCAAGGCCAAGCGCAAGGGCGACGACTGGCTCGCCGACCGCGTCTACAGCTCGGTCCCCGCGCAGTGGGTGGGCCGCCGCCAGGAGATCTCCATCGGCTACATGTCGGGCGCATCCAACGTCCGGTTCTGGCTGGAAGAGCACGGCGTGACAGCCACCGACGCGGTCGTCGACGCCATCCTCGAGCGCGCCAAGCGCAGCTCCAGCATGCTCACCGACGCCGACATCCTGGGCGTGGTCGCGGCGGTCGGGGCCTAGTCGGCGTCGCCGCCGGAGTTGCCGCGGTCGGGGCCTGGTCGGACGAGCCGGAGTCGCCGCCGGAGTCGCGGAGTTCGGGGCCTAGTCGGACGAGCCGGAGTCGCCGCCGCTGTCCCCGCCGGAGTCACCGCTGTCCCCGCCAGAGTCGCCCGAGTCGCCGCCGTCCGACGCGTCCGAGACATCCTGGGCGTCCGAGGCATCCTGGGCGTCCTGGAGGTCCGAGGCATCCCGGGTGTCCACAACGTCCGCGGCGTTCGGGCTCGCCGCGCCGCCGCCGCCCCAGAACAGCACGCCCAGCTGGCCGCCCAGGCCATCGCCGGTCGGCGTGCCGCCGTCGCCCGACGGCGCCGAGCGCACGTCGCCGCCGGTGCCCGGCATCACGTCGCCGCCCAGGATCTCGTTTGTCAGCCGCGCCACGCGCGTGTCGAAGTCGTCCTCCTGCCACAGGCCCCACTGCCGCAGCCGGGCCTCGCGCAGGAACAGGAACTCACCCGCGTGCATCACGAACAGCGCGCCCACCGCCCAGTGGACCACCGGCATGCGCTCAAAGCCAGGGATGCCCACGACGAACAGGCCCGCGGCCACCGTGGCGTCGAGCGCGACCATCACGCGCCACAGCACGCGGTTGACCAGCAGGCTGGCCGTGCGCATCACCAAGTGGTTCAGGCCGAGCAGCAACAGCAGCGCGACCGGCAGGCTCTGCGTGTCCATCAGACCGGCTCCACCGCGAGGTTGTCGATCAGGCGCGTGCTGCCGACGTAGGCCGCCACGATCACCCGCGCCGGCCGATCGACCGTGGTCAGCGGCTGGAGCGACGACGCGTCGACCAGTTCCAGGTAGTCCAGCTTGTCGACGTCGAGCGCCGCCTTCGCCGCGGCCACCCGGGTCGCCGCGTCCGGCTCCGTCGACGCCGCCAGCGCCGACAGCGCCCGCGGGATCGACAGCGCCCGCGCGCGGTCGGCGGCCGACAGGTACTTGTTGCGGCTCGACATCGCCAAGCCGTCCGCGTCGCGGATGGTGGCGCCGCCCAGGACCTCGACGGGGATCGCCAGGTCGCGTACCATGCGGCGGATCACCGCCAGCTGCTGGTAGTCCTTCTCGCCGAACGCCGACACGTCCGCCCGCGTCAGGCCGAACAGGCGCGCCACCACCGTGGTCACGCCCTCAAAGTGCACCGGCCGGAACGCGCCGCACAGGCCGTCGGTCAGCCCGCTCACCCGCACGCGCGTAGCAAAGTCGGGCGTGTAGAGGTCGTCGGGCGCGAACACCGCGTCGACGCCGTGCGCCTCGCACAGGGCCAGATCGCCTGGCAGATCGCGCGGGTAGCGAGCGAGGTCCTCGTTCGGGCCGAACTGCATCGGGTTCACGTAGATCGACACGACCAGCGCGTCGCAGCGGGGCCGCACCTGATCCATCAGCGACGCGTGCCCGCGGTGCAGGAAGCCCATCGTCGGCACCAGGCCGATGCGCTGGTGCGCCGCCCGACGCGCGTCGGCCCACGCGACCATCGCGTCCGCAGAGGTGAGGATCTCCACGTCAGTACAGCCGGGCCAGCTTGACGGGCGCGCGGTCCATGCCGAACTCGTGCTCGGCGGACGGGAACGTGTGACTGCGGACCTCCTCGGCGTAGCGGGAGAACGCGTCCACCGCCGCGGCGTGCATGTCGGCGTAGCGCTTCACGAACTTGGGCTTGAACGACTGGTCCAGCCCCAGGATGTCGTTGCAGACGAGTACCTGGCCGTCGCACGAGGGCCCAGCACCAATGCCGATCGTCGGCACGTCCAGGCGCGCGGTGATCGCCGCGGCCACCACCGACGGCATGCCCTCCAGCACCACGCAGAACGCGCCCGCCTCGACGACCGCGATGGCGTCCTGCATCACCTGCTCGGCGGCGTCCTCGGTGCGTCCCTGCACCCGAAAGCCGCCCATCGCGTGGACCGACTGGGGTGTGAGGCCCACGTGGCCCACCACAGGGATGCCCGCAGCCACGATCTTCTCGATCGCGGGCGCGGTGCGGGCGCCGCCCTCCAGCTTCACCGACTGCGCGAAGCCCTGCTGGATCAGCCTGCCCGCGGACAGCAGCGCCTGCTCCGGGTTCACCTGGTAGGACAAGAACGGCATGTCCGCGACGAGGTGCGCCTTCTGGACGCCGCGGCTGACGCAGCGCGTGTGGTAGACCATCTCGTCGAGCGTGACGGGCAGCGTGTCCGAGTGCCCCTGCACCACCATGCCGAGCGAGTCGCCGACGAGGATCATGTCGGCCCCCGCGGCGTCCACCAGGCGCGCCATGGTGTAGTCGTAGGCGGTGATCATCACGATCGGCGCGTGTTCGGCCTTCTTCTTCCGAAGGTCCAAGACGGTCAGGCGGTCCATGGTCGCTCCTGTTCGCCTCACCCGCTTGGCGGGTCAACCTCCCGGTCGCGAGCGATCCAGGGGCCGAGGCGAGGGTTGCCGTACGTCGCCAGGGCTGACGTCCGTACCATCCCCTAACCTGGATCCGCGGACGCGGCGCCACGCCAGGCGCAGGGCTCAGAGGGGCTCGTCGGCCCCATCGGCGCCGGTGCGCTTGAGCACCTCAAACAGCGTGGCGCGGCCCATCTGGAGCTGCGTCGCCGTCAGCGCACGGTGCCCGCCAAACTCTCGAAGCGCGCGCTGGAGGTACCAGTCCTCAAACCGGTGCTTGGCTTCCTTCCAGGGCATGAAGCCGTCCGGGAACAGCTCCCCCATCGCGCCCGCGGCGCCCGCCTCGGCCGGCTCCAGCTCAAACGACAGGTGCTCGACGCCGATCGGCCCCGCCCCACGCGCCGAGGCCACCGCCCGCTCGACCACGACCTCGAGCTCGGCCACGTTGCTCGGCCAGCGACGACGCCGCAGGCGGTCGACCGCGGCCGCCGTGCATCCCAGCCAGGGGAGCTGTACGGCCGACGACACCCGCCGACCGATCGCCTCGACCAGGGTCATCGCGTCGCCCGTCCGGTCCTCGAGCGACGGCACCGACACCGCCGCCCGGAACAGCAGCGCGTCGAGGTTTCCGCTGGGGGCCTCCGTCCGCTCCACCGCGCCCAGCGTGCGGGTGGCGATCAGGCGCGGACGCTCGGCCTGGGGACGACCGAACAGGTCCAACAACACGGCCCGCCCGTCCGCGCCCAGGTACTCGAGCGCCTCCACCACGAGCGTGCCTCCCTCCGCCGCCCGAACGTCGGCCTCGGTCAGCTGCGACGCGCGCACGTCCACGCGCGGGCCCGCGGCGCGCGCGCTCGACAGGTGGATCGCCCGGGCCAGCGTCCGGCGACCGCTGCCCGTCTCACCGGTGAGCAGCACAGGCATCTCCTGGAGCGCCACCCGCTCCAGCTGCGCGACGCACTCCAGCCACGCCGCCGAGCGCCCCGTGAGCGCGCGAAACGGCGCGAAGCGCACCTCGCCGCGGGCGGGCACTTGGTCGACGAGCGCAGACAGCTTGCGGGCCAGCTCCTCCACCCGGGTTACCTCACCGCGCTGGTACACTCCGCGCGCCGGGTTCTGCACACAGAGCACGGCGGGTGTGCGCGTCGCCAAGGGTGCACATACCACGCTCGTGATCCGACCCAGGCGGACGCTGTGGTTCGCCGCAAACCGAGGGTCGCCCAAGGCGGACGGCACCGCGAACGCGCGGCCGCCCTCCAACGTGCGCTGCACGATCGCGGACGAGAAGTGCGCCGCCACGCCGTCGGCGGTGGCGCCATCGCAGCCTACCGTCACCGCCCAAATCGGGGCGTCCCCAGGTGCATACGGCGCGTGAAACACCGCGACACACGCCTTGTTCGCGTGCAGCGTCTCGGCTGCCGCTGCGAGCACACGCTCCACGAGGCGCTCTGGCCCCGCGCCAGCGGCCACGTCCAGCACCGACATCCACGTGTCCAGCGCGTCATCCCGTTCGGCCACGGACGGCAGCACCGACATAGGTCCCCCTTTGCGTCTACGCGAGGCGCAGGTCGCCCAGAGTCCCCACCCTGGACGCACACATTCTGCCTCATCTGCCCATGGGTGTCGCAACGTCCGGAAAACCAGACGACGGACTCAGTCCGCGTCCGACGGGGGCTTCACGTCCAGCTCGTGCTCGGCCAGCAGCGCGTATCCCTGTCCCCGGGACAGCTTGAGCGCCCGCCATGTGGCCTCGCGCGCGCCGCCGTTCCGCTCGAGCGCGTGACGCAGGTACAGCCCCTGCGCCTCATGCTTCCAGTCCCTCCAGGACAACAGCGGACGCGACGGGTCGAACAGGCCAGCGCCGCTCGACTCTCGCGAATGTCCGGCCCCTTCCACACGAGCCGGGAACAGGTCCGCCACGTCCAGCCGACGCCCGCCGTTCACCGCCACGGTCGCCCGGTTCAGCGCCAACACGAGCTCGGCGACGTTGCCCGACCACGGGCGAGCGAGCGCCTCGGCCTGAGCAGCGGCCGTCAGCTCCGTCCAGGGCAGGCCCGCCTCGGTCGCCGCCTGACGACCCAGCGCGTCGATCAGCGCAGGGACGTCCTGCAGGCGCTCCTTCAGCGCCGGGACTCGAACGCGACCCGCCTGGAGGCGCACGAGCAGCCCCGGATGGAAGGAGCCCACCGCCGCTTGCTGATCCAGGTTGGCCCGCGTGGTCACCACCAGCCTCACGCTCGACTGGCGCGCGGCGTCCCCGCCCCGCGGCCGGTAGGCGCCAGAGTCCAGCCACGCCACGAGCGCCGCCTGGGCATCCAAGGACAGCGCGTCGACGTCCTCGAGGATCAGCGTGCCGCCCTCAGCCGCGCCGACGAGCGCGGGCACGGAGCCCTCCACGCCGAACAGTTCGTCCACCGCAGCCCCGGCGGGCCATGCGACGCACGACTGATCGATCCGCGGCCCGCGAGCGCGAAGCCCGTGCCGGTGAACGGCGCGCGCGACGGTCGTCCGACCGGACCCGACCGGGCCCTCGACGCAGACCGGCGCGTCCTTGCCCCCAGCGAGCCGCAGAATGGTCGCCCGGAGCAGCTGCGCCTCCGAGGAGGTCCCGACGAGCTCGCGATCCAGCCCGTCGGACGACGTCTCGCGGAGCACCACGCGGTCGACGAACGGGCCCAGGTGCTGGACGAACTTCTCCAGGAAGCGCTCGTCTTCCAGACCGAACACGCCGCCCACGGCGCGGTCCTGCAGGTAGAGCACGCCACGGGCCACGCGCCCCACCGGCGCCGCCAGCACCGACTTGATGTTCTTGAACTGGACGCTGTGCTGGCCTTGGTACCGGGGGTGCCCCTGCGCCGCGAGGATACGCACCACCTGATGCGCCTGAAGCAGGCCCTGACCCGGCGCGCGCGCGCTCTCCCGCACGTCACGCATGATGGTGCGCGACAGCTCGCCCTCGACCGCCTGGCGCTCGACGCCCGAGCAACCGACTTGGGCCCACCAGCGCGGCGGCTCGCCGACGGGCGCCCCCGCCTCAAACAGGGCGAGGTAGCCCTTGGTCGCGCCGACCTGCTCGACCGCGACCTCTAGGCCGTTGCGGAGCAGCACCTCGGGGTCGTCGATGCGACCCATGTCGAGCAGCTGCTCGTAGAGCCGCAGCTGACGTTGCATCGCCACCGGATCAATCGCCACAGCTGCGCTCCCAACCGCCACCAAGCCCCCAAGAGCGTGACATGACCACGCTCCTTGGGAGACTATCGGACGCCACTGGCCGCTCCATCTGTGTCCGGAAAATCAGACAGGGGTGCCGCGCCACGCGCTCGCGAGCGCCTCGACGCCGACCCGGGCGACGGTCTGCCCGCCCACGCCGCGGACCACCAGATCCGAGCCCGTGGCGACCGCGCCGATGCGCGCGATCGGGAGGCCGGCGAAGCGCGCCTCGAAGGCCGCGGCCTGCGCAGGCGTCAACTCCACCACCCAGCGGGTGAGCGACTCGGAGAAGGCCACCGAGACGTCGGTACGGCCGTCACCGCGGAAGGTCACCGCGCCCAGGTCGATGTCCGCGCCAATCCGGCCAGCGATCGCCATCTCGGCGACCGACAGCAACAAGCCGCCCTCGGACGCGTCGTGGACCGCGCGCACGCCGCCAACCTTGATCAGGTCGTGCAGCGCGGCGGCGAGCGCCGGGGCGTTGTCGACGTGCTGCGGCACGTTCGCGCCCAACTCGCCGTGCTGCTCGTACAGCGCCGAGCCGCCGAGCTCGTTCGCCGTGGAGCCGACCACGTAGATCAGGTTGCCCGCGGCCTTGAAGTCCATGGTCGCCGTGGCGTCCACGTCCGGGACAATCGCGAGCGCGCTGATCAGGAGCGTGCCGGGGATGGCGTGCTTCTGGCCGTCGGCGCCGGTGTACTCGTTGTTCAGGCTGTCCTTGCCCGAGATGTACGGCGCCTTCCAGGACACCGCCGCGTCGTGGCAGCCGCGCGCCGCGCGCACCAGCCCCGCCAGGCGGTCCGGCAGGTTGGGGTTGCCCCAGCAGAAGTTGTCCAGCAAGGCGACCTGGGCCGGGTCCCCGCCTACGGCGACCACGTTGCGGACCGCCTCGTCGACCACGGCCCACGCCATGGCGTAGGGGTCGATCTTGCCGAACTGAGGGTTGATGCCGACCGACAGCGCGACGCCGCGGCCGCCCATCTTGCCGGTGGCCAGGACCACGTCGAGCGGACGCAGGACCGCCGCGTCCGACGGGCCGTCGTTCTTCACGCCCACGAACGGCTTCACGATCGTGCCAGCCTGGACCTCGTGGTCGTAGCCGCGGACGACCGACTCGTTGCTGCGGATGTTCGGCTGAGCGAGCAGCGCGAGCAGCTCGGCGCCCAGGTCGAGCGCGCCGAGGTCCGGCTCCACCAGCTTGGGCGTCTCCCAGACCGCCTTGAGCTGGAGCTGCGGGATGCCCTCGTGCAGCGCGTGCATCGACAGGTCCGCGACCACCACCTCTTCGTAGACGAGCTTGAGGCGGCCGTTGCCGGTGAACGTGCCCAGGGCGACGGCCTCGACGCCGCGCTCAGCGCAGATCGCCTCGAAGCGCGGCCACTTGGCGGGCGACACCGCGAACACCATGCGCTCCTGCGCCTCGGACAGCCAGATCTCCCAGGGGCGAAGGCCGGAGTACTTCAGCGGCACGCGCTCCAGGTGGATGTGCGCGCCCAGCTCGGCCGCCATCTCGCCGACCGCGGAGGACAGGCCGCCCGCGCCGCAGTCCGTCACCGCCGTGTAGAGCTCCTCGTCGCGCGCGACGAGCAGCGCCTCCATCGCCTGCTTCTCGTGGATCGGGTGGCCGATCTGCACGGAAGATCCGGCGATGGTGGACGTCTCGATGTCCATCTCCATCGAGGAGAAGGTGGCGCCGCGCAGTCCGTCGCGGCCGGTGCGACCGCCCATGGTCACCACGTAGTCGCCGACCTCAGCCTTGGACTTGTGCGACCCGGTGGGGAGGATGCCGACGCAGCCGCAGTAGACCAGCGGGTTGGCGGTGTAGCCCTCGTCGTAGCGAATGGCGCCGTTGACGGTGGGGATGCCCATCTTGTTGCCGTAGTCGGCCACGCCCTCGATCACGCCGTGGGCGATGCGGCGCGGGTGCAGGACGCCGTGCGGCAGCGCGTCAAAGGCCAGGTCGCCCGGGCCAAAGCACAGGGTGTCGGTGCAGGCGATCGGGCGGGCGCTCACGCCGAGCACGTCGCGGATGACGCCGCCGACGCCGGTGTTGGCGCCGCCGAACGGCTCCAGCGCCGACGGGTGGTTGTGGGTCTCGGCCTTGAAGGCCACGTCCCAGCCGTCCTCAAAGCCGACGATGCCCGCGTTGTCCACGAACACCGACTTCAGCCAGGGCGTCGTCGCCTTGTCCGTGGCGGCCTTGATGTAGGTCTTGAACATGCTGTCGACCACGCTGCCCACGCCGTCTTCCGTCAGCGTGATGCGGGCCTTGAAGGTCTTGTGGACGCAGTGCTCAGACCAGGTCTGCGCGAACATCTCGAGCTCGGCGTCGGTCGGGTCGCGATCCTCGGCCTTGTACGACGTCTGGATGGCGCGCATCTCGATGAGGTTGAGCGACAGGCGGCGCTCCTTGCTGATCGCCAGCAGCCCCGCGTCGTCCGCCGCGCGCAGCGCGATGGTCTCGACCGTCAGGTCCATCTTGGTGCCCTCGACGAACGGCGGCACGATGGCGCCGTCGAGCACCCAGGCCTCGATGACCTCGTTCGCCAGCACGCCCGCGGCGAGCTGCTTGAGGCGCGTCTCGGACAGGTCGCCCTGGATCCGGTACTGCGTGCCGGTGGCGGCCTGGGTGATGGCCGCGAAGCCGTAGTCCTTCATGGCGGCCAGCAGGGTCTCGGCGACCGAGTCCGTGGTGCCCGGAAGGGGTGCCACCTCCACCACGCGACCCGCGCCCGGCGTGAGCGTGCCAGCCGTGTGCGGCGCGAGCTCGACAAACGTGGCCGTGGCGACGACCGGGTCCAGCAGGACCTTCTCGATCACGCGGCGAACGGTCGCCTCGTCCAGCGTGGCGCCGGCGAGGAAGAACAGGTCACGGACCTCGACGTGGGTCAGGCCGACGATCCCGAGCTGGCTGGCCTCAGCCACCACCTCGTGTCCGCGGGCGTCGAAGGTGTCGGGCTTGGCTGCAATTTCGACGCGGACGATCATGGCGCGCTCCGTCCCGATCCAGGGCGCTTGCCACGTCCGGGACGGGGGGCGTCGACTATGGCGGCAGCCGCGATCCGGCCACCGATCCACGCACGCTCAGACCGGATTCCGACAGCCTCGCACGACCCGCACCGCGATCAGGGGCAGAGGTCGCCCGCGAACACATGCGCGTGCGGCTCGCCGGTGCCGGTCAGGGCGCCGACGATCAACTGGCCGTCGAACGATCCGTTCACGAACGTGGTGTCGGCCAGCGGCGCCAGCACCGAGCCCACGAACCCGAAGTTCGTGATGTCCAGCGAGGTGGCGTTGGGCAGGTTGAACAGCACGTGCTCCGCGTCCGCGCCGACCAGGAACAGGCCAAAGCCGGAGAAGCTGGCCGCGGCGCCCGGGACGTTGATGATGACCAGCGAGCCGGCCGGGACGTCCACGGTGAACGAGACCGCGTCGTCAATCACCGAGGCCGGGACCGTGAACACGTTGCGGACCGGGTCCGACCCGCGCAGCGAGATCTGGTTGCCCCAGCGGTAGATACCCAGGCCCGTGGAGCCGTTGTCCGGCAGCGCGGCCAGCTGGGCCGAGGTGCCCTGCAGCGCGGCGAAGGCGGCGTCGAAGTCGATGGGCGAGCCCTGCGCGAGCGCACCGCGCACGTCCACGTCCGACGCCACGGTGGCGCCGTTCGCGTAGAAGGCGTCGCCGTAGACGGTGCCCGAGCGCAGCGAGAGGTCGCCGGCGACGATCGCCGTGCCGCCGGGGTGCTGGCCGTTCACCGAGAAGCCGCGCAGGTCGAGCAGGCCTCCGACGCACACCGCGCCGCCCACGTCCAGGCCGCCCAGGTAGTCGCCGTGCACGAGCACGTTGCAGCCCGCGGCCAGACCGACCGAGCCCTCGCAGGTGTCCTGCTCAGGCTGGCAGGACGCGGAGCAGCCGTCGCCGTCCTCCTGGTTGCCGTCGTCGCAGGTCTCGCCTTCGGACACGACGCCGTCGCCGCAGGCGCAGACGTCCGGCGTGTGCAGGCTGAAGTTCAGGTCGCCGCCCGACGTGCCCGTGATGTGGCCCGAGGCGTCCAGGCGGGTCCAGGTGAACCAGCCGGAGCCGCCGACGCCCGCGTCCTTGCCGTTGGCGGTCAGGCCAGCCTGGAAGGGCTCCAGGCCCGACGCAGGGCGCTCGACCAGCAGGTAGCGGGAGCCGTCCAGGTCGTTGCGGAGCTCGCCGGAGACCAGGTTGTAGTAGGTCCAGGTGTCCGTCACGGACGCGGGCTGGATGGCCGGCTGCTCCAGGTGCGGGCCGTACATGCCCACACCCACCGAGCCCACGCCGCGCAGGGAGAAGTCGACCACGAAGGTCCAGGTCTCGGCGGTGTTGCCGCGGGTCACGGCGTGGCCGATCGCCCGCGCGTCGCCGCTGGCGTCCACCGTGAAGGTGGCGTCACCCTGGGTGAGCAGGTTGCGGTTGCCGCCCGGCGCGTGGTCGATCCAGATCGCGTTCGTGTTGGACGCGTACTCCCAGATCTCCCAGGACTGGGTGGCGCCGCGGGGGACGCAAAGGTGCTCCACTTCGCAGTCGTCCGAGCAGCCGTCGTCCGAGCTCTGGTTGCCGTCATCACAGCTCTCGGCCGCGTTGAGCGTGCCGTCGCCGCACTTGCCGGTCGGGGTGGTGCCGCCGCCCGCGCCGCTACCGGTGGGAGGGACGAGCACCGACCGCGAGGCGTCCACCGCGGAGCCCGCAGCGTGCCCGCCCTGCGCGGGGAAGTCGAGCAGATCACGCGTGCCGGCGCCGCCCGACCGCGAGCCACCCGACAGCTCAGGCTTGTCCGTGGCGACGCTGCAAGCGCCCAGCAACACCAAGAACACGATCGACGAACGCATGCAGGCTCCCCAGCCATTCCCGCCCTTCTATCGGAAATTGACCTCAAGGACACCTGAAAAGATCCGAGGCCGGAAGGCGCGCCGTGACCGAGTCTTTCAGTACCCGAAAACCACCGACGATCGCGCCTCGTCTTCGTGTGCGTCCCCTTCAGTACGGGCATCGAAATTCGAACACGGGGCCGCCTGCACCCACCGCCCGGTCGCCCCGCGGTTCGGACGGGCGTTGCAGCGGCCTAGCCACGCCCCACCCAGCGCGTGAAGGACGGTCCGTGAGGTCTCCGCATGCGCGTCCCGTGGGTGCTCCCCGTGCTTTTTCTCGCCGCGTGCGGCGCCACGTCGGCCGACGAGGCCTCGACGGATGACTCCGACAGCTCCGACACCGACACGACAGGGTCCGACACCGATGGCGGCGGCGGCGGCATTGGCGGTGGCGGTGGCGGTGGCGGTGGCGGCGGCGCGTCCGGCCCGGTGCTCCCCACGCAGACCTGGGAGACAGACACCCTTGGCGGTTCGCCGGTGGTCAAGTGGATCCCAGCCAACGCCAAGGCCCTGCTGATCGTCCTGCACGGCACCGGCGGCGACGTCACGCTGGCCGAGCAGACCGAGATGATCGCCATCCTCAACGCGTTTGTCGATCGGGGCTTCGCGTTTGTCCTGCCGCAGAGCACCAACCGCGCAACGGGCATGTACGACGACGTCACGGCGCCCGGCACCAACAAGGACTGGGCGTTGATGGTCGCGATCCGCAAGGCGTTGATCGACGCCGGCTCCATCTCCGACACCACGCCCATCGACCTCCTCGGCTACTCGGCGGGCGGCACCTTCGCCGGCTACGCCGCGCACGCCGCGGCTGACGCAGGCTGGCCGGTGAACGCGGTCGACCTGCACAACGCCAGCGCCGCGAGCCGCCGCTACCCGACGGCCTCGCCGCTCCCCACGGTGTTCGTCACCGCCGACAACGACGACGTGTTCGCCACGGACATCGTCCAGCGGTCCTACCAGGCGCACCACGACGCCGGTCACGACGACCTGTTCCTGCTCGCCCACGAGCAGAAGCTGTCGGCCGCGTCGTTTGCCCGCTCCTGGCACCTGCACGCCGACGTCGCCGAGCGCTACTGGACGGTGGCGGTCGACGGCGGGTGGTGGGACGCCTCCGGCACGCGCCTGTTCCCGCTCGCGGACTGGGACGCGCAGATCGACGCGTTCGTCGCCGATCCGGGCGTCGAGTACGATCGGCCCGCCCGCGCGGTGTGCGAGGTCGTGCTCGCCACGCACGCGCTGAATGGCAGCTTCGCCGACCAGGAGGCCGACTGGATCGAGGCGCAGCTCCCGTAAGCGCTAGGTGACGCCGACCGGGATGGCGACGAACTCGTCCCAGCCGTAGTGCTGCGGGTACTCACGCCAGGGGCCTTCGCAGGCCTCCATGCGGGCGCAGGTCCGACACACCTCGCCCTTGGCCTTGCCCTCGGTGGTGCGCGTCTCGGTGTAGTCCTCGATCACCCAGGTCGCGTCGAAGATCTTGGTCGGCGGGATGTACCACTCGGCTGCGAAGTGCTCGTAGCCGCGCAGGAAGCACAGCGGCACCGCCTCCACCATGCACGGGATGTGCGCGGCCGCGCCGATGTCGAGCGCCTTCTTCAGCGGCGACTCCACGTCGCTGAAGCGCGGCATCACCTTGCCGATGTTCTGACCCGCCGTGCCCAGCGCGTGCACGAACGCGAACTGGTACTGCGACACATCCAGCGCCACGAACAGGCGCGCGGTCTCCGGCAACAGCTCGTAATTGTCGAGCGTGATCACCGAGTTCGTCACCACCGTGAGGCCCAGCTTCCGCGCGTTGCGGATGCCCTTGACCGTCTGGCGGAACGACCCGGTCGCGCGCGTCAGCGCGTCGTGCACCGCGGCGGTCGGGCCGTGCAGCGCCGGGCTGACCTCGGTCACGCCCGCCTCCACCAGCCGCTCCAGCACCGGCATCGCCGCCAGCATCCGACCGTTGGTCTGGATCTGGATCGTGGTGAAGCCCAGCGCACGCGCGTGGCGGACCAGCTCGGGCAGATCCTTGCGGATGGTGACCTCGCCGCCCGTGAACACCAGACCCTCGGCGTCGGCGCGGCCCTCGTCAAGCATGGCCTTCACCTCGTCGGTGGTCTTGTCGGCGTACTCGAACCGCTTGTCACCCTGCACGCAGAAGGTGCAGCGGTTGTTGCACGACCACCCCGCCTTCACGTCGATGCGGTTGGGCGGTCGGTGGCACTCTACGGCGCGTGGCGGGTTGACGATCGTCAAGGGCGGCCCCCGGGTTGCGTTGAGCGTACCCTGCCCCGCCAGGCCCCTGTGCCCCCCTGCAACGTCAGGTGTAGAGCGCGCTCAACGGGTCCGCTCGGTAGTCGCCGACGTCGTCTTGGATCCCGTGGTGTTGCAGGATCGCCCGGAAGAGGTGCTCCGGCTTCACGATCTGGCCGCCGGCGTCCAGCGCGCCCGTCGTGAGGTCGAGCGGGGTGGGCGCCATGCCCACGTCGCTGCTCTTGCCGATCACCCGGCCCCCGCGCAGCCCGCCGCCGAGCATGAACGCGGCGTTGTGCAGGTAGTGGTCGCGGCCGCCGCTGCTGTTGACCAGCGGGGTGCGACCGAACTCGCTGAACCCGACGATCGTGGTGTGCTCCAGCCAGCTCTCGCCGCTGAACTTGAACTCACGTGACTCCAGGTCCGACGCGATCGCGGCGATGAGGTCGAACCCGTCCTGAAGCCGCGGCCCGTGCGAGCTCGCCCACTCAGGCCCGTGTGAGTCGAGGGCGCCTGCCGCCTCGATGCTCACGCAGCGGCTGATCCCCGACGTGATCGCCTGCACGGCCGCGGCGCCCTGCGCGGGCGACGAGCGCAGGTCGGTCGGGTCGATCCCGTAGTGGTCGCGCAGCGCGTCCATCTCGGGCGTCGCCGCCGCAAAGTCAAAGCGCCCGTCCAACCCGAGGCTCACCAGGTTCTGCGCCGCCGCCCGGAACTCCAGCGACGATCGGTAGAAGTCCGAGCGACGCACCGTCTCGCAGTCACGGACCTGCGCCAGCAGCTTGTCGATCGCCGCCTGATCCGTCGTGCCGAGCGCGTTCGGGTTCACGCGCAGCGCGCGCAGCAGGTCGTCCACCGACGTCACGCGGATCGCGCTCGAGTACGTCGGAAAGCCCACGTTGTACGACTCGACCATCACCGACAGCTGCGGGACCGGGTCGTCCTTGCCCAGGTAGGACGCCAGGATCGTCGCGAGCGAGCTACCCTGCGCCTGCAGGCCCGCCGGCGGACGCCCGGTGAGGAACCGACGACGCCCCACCTCGTGCGTGAGCGTGTCCATGCTCATGCCTCGCACCACCACCAGCTTGTCCGCGTGGTCCGCGAGCGCGCCGATGTAGGGTCCAAACACCATGTCATCGACCGACGTGCGCACGAGCGACGCGCTGCCCGGAAGCAGCTCGAACCCCGTCTGGATCCCGGTCAGCTTCCGCGTGTCGTTGCGGAAGATCGCGGGGTCGCGCGGGTCGAGGCTGAGCAGCAGATCCCAGCCGCCCTGGAAGTAGCAGAAGATGAAGTACTGGTCGGACGTGAGGGTGTCGGACGCGCCGAGCGCGCGGATCCCGGGCGCGCCGAACGCGGCGAGCGCACCAAGCCCCAGGCCACCCTTCAGCAGGGCGCGACGAGACAGCGGCGGCATCCGGTTCACCATGTCGTTCCTAGTAGCGGTAGAAGTCGGGATGGACGATCAGCGTCGTGCAGACGGCCTGCCAGGCGGGCGCCATGTCCCCGTGGTTCGCGTAGACGGCGACGAGCAGCTCCTTCCACGGCTGCAGCGAAGGGTCCCCCGCGGGCACCTCGCGCCCGTGGAAGCGCAGCAGCGCGCCGCGCAGGTTCGCCTCAATCGCGGCGGGGTTGCTGTCGACCGTGTCGGCCAGCGTCACGTCGACCAGCAGCGTGCGCTCCCACGCCGCGCGGCCGGGCTCCGCCACCACCAGCTGCGCGCACACGCTCGTCGCCGCGTCGTCGAGGAACTTCTGGAAGAGCAGCCCGGGCGACAGCTCCTCCTCCGTGGCCGACAGGTAGTCGGGCTTGCCCAGCGTGCCGTCCAGAGACTGGAACAGCTGCACGGCCACGCCGTCCTGCTCCTCGGTCCAGCTGATGCCGCCGCTCACCCGCTCGATCGACGCGCGCAGCTGATCGATGTTCATGCGTCGCCAGGTGCGCCCCGCGGACGCGTCGGACTGCAGCGGCGTCTCCGCCACCACCTGCGTGTTCACGCCGCCCGACGGCACGCCGCAGGACGCCAGCGTGAGCCAGAGCGCCATCGTGGCCCGGCTCATCGGACCCTCCGATACGCGTCGCTCATCACGATCTCCTTCACCAGCTCGCGGTAGCGAAAGCCAGACGCGGTGAAGTCTGAGGTGAGGTCGGTGAGCCAGTCCTTCTCGTAGCCTTCGACGTCGCGCCCCAGCAGCCAGGACGCGGTCTTGCGCGCCACGCAGGTCGGCAGTCGCCCGTCCGCCACCGTCTGCGCGACCAGCAGCTTCGGCCCCTGCTCCGCGTTGGGCTGGTTGCGCTCCTCCATGAACTCGAACGCGCGCAGCGACCCGATGTACGGGTCCTCCTCGGAGCTCTGCGGGTCGACCAGGTAGTACGTCGAGCACGCCTCGCTGCACGACTCGCCGGTCTGCGCGCACCACGCGCACACGTCCGAGTAGACGGGGAAGTGCACCGGGTCCATGTAGCCGGCGCCGTACTCGCCCCAGCGCGCCCAGTGCGCGCCCGCAGGCTCCAAGATGGCATGGCAGTAGTTGCAGCCCTGACGCTTCACCAGGTTGAGCGACGCGCCGGTGTTGTCCAGGTTCGAGATGCCGCCCTCAGGCGGCGTGAACGGCTGGCAAAGAAACGCGTTGAAGAAGCGGTTCGTGCGGGACCGGTGCGTCGAGTACTTCATCAGGTAGAACGTCGAGGTCAGGATCCCGGACTGCTCGGGCCCCAGCGTCACCGGCGCCCAGGTGTTCTGGTCGGTGAACTCCAGGTCCGGGAGCGTGTCCGGGTCAACCGGCACCTCGTTGAAGCGAATGTGGGCCGGCACGTCGGTCTGGTACTTATAGAAGTGCACCAGCGGGCCGTTCACGTACATCGTGCGGCCGGTGAGCAGCTCCAGATACGACTGGTCGTCATCGATCATGTGCGCGACGCGCTGCTCCAGATCACCCACGATCGCCGACGCCACGGGCGGGTTCTCGACGTCGCCGTTGTGGCCCAGGTCCGCGGTGTCGCACCACGCCAGGTGCGGACCGCAGCCGCAGTACGGATCGAAGCGACCGTCGTAGGTGTCGCACTCCGTCCCCCACGGCGACACCTCAGTCTCCTGTGCCTCCAGCGCGCAGACCTTGATGGGGTGCGTCGGGTCCCAGTAGGGCTCCACCCACACCCAGCCCTCCTGCAGGTTGCCGTCCGAGTCGGGGTAGCGGACCAGCTCGCCGTCTTGATTCCACTCCGCCTCGAAGTCACCGCAGTACACGGGGCCGCCGCGGTAGCTGGGCGCCACGAGGTAGCGCCACCACACGTCGCCCTCCTGGATCAGGCGCTGGCGGTTGCTGAGCAGGCGGATGTCTCGCACGTTTGGCCAGAGCAGCGCGCGGTGGTGACGGACCACCTGCTGCGTGAACTCCGGCGCGTCGAGCCACGCGTCGATCAGCGACTCGGGCACCGACCCGTCCTCGCCGACCCGCGCGTACTCCTCCAGAGTGGGGATCACGCCGCGCAGGTCAAGGCTCAGCGTGCGGAGCAGCTGCGCGCCGGTGAGCGTGGTGTCGGTCGTCGGGCAGGTGGGCAGCGCGTCGTCGGCGGAGGCCACGGCGAGCAGCGCCCACATCAGGAGCGGCATCATGGGAAGCCACCCTCCTGCCAGGCGCGTATCACCGAGATCTCCGCGCCGGTGAGCGCCGGTCCTCCGAGCGGCATGCGCCGCTGCGTCACGTCGTCGAGGATGAGATCGACGTTCGTCTCCCAGGCCTCGGCGCTGTCCAGGCGAGTCTGGGTCGACCCGGCGTGGCACTTCGCGCAGCGCGCTTGGAAGAGCGGCTCCACGTTGTCGACCCAGGTGGCCGCGCCGACCGAGCCGACCGTGAAGTCGAGCACCCCCACCGCCTGCACGCCGTCCTGCCACGTGGTGACCGCCTCCAGGCGGTGCGTCGCGTCGTCGAGGAACTCAAACGGATCCAGCGTGGTGGCGCCGTCCGTCACCTCCAACGGCGCGGCGTCCACCGTCATGGTCACCGACGTGACGCCGTCGGCCGGCGTGGACTGCGCCGCCACCGTGGTCTCGCCGTCGATCGACGCCAGGTTGCGCAGGCCGACCACCGCCACCGTCGGCCTGTCCGCCACGCGGACCAGCGCGCCCTCACCCGCCACCAGCAGGCGCCCGACCGCGTCCACCGACAGCGCGGCGTCCGGCAGCATGGCGCCCTCCGGCAGCGACACCATCCCCTTGAAGTACGTACTGTCTGTCCACCACAGCCCGTCCGACGACGCCACCCACAGGCCCCGGCGCGACGGGTTCGCGAGCACACGCGCGTCGCCCGCAGACAGCGACCACGCGCTCCAAGCCCCTTCCCGGCGCACGATCAGGCCGTCCGGCGTGGACGCCACCATCACGCCCGCGCCGTCCACCGCGACCGACGACACGCTCACGCCTTTGAGCGTCGCGACCGGCGCCCAGCCCTCCGTCGTCTCGCCAATCGCCACCAACCCGCGCGCGTTGGCGGTCCACACCACGTCGATGCCCGACTCGGCCGCACCCAGCGCGAACGGCGCCGTGAGCGGCGCGCCGTCCCAGTCCAGCGACGTCAGCGCGCCGCCGCGCCACACGCTCAGGCCCTCCGCCGTGCGGATCCAGATCGCACCGCCGCGCCGCGCCACCTGCAGCGCGGGCGAAGGCAGCGACGCCTGCACCGGCGACGGCTGCAGGTACACGTCGTCGAGCAGCAGCCCCTCGTCGGTGGCGATCAACGTGCTGCCGTCCGCGAGGCTCGTCGCGCCCCAGACCTGCGGTCCGACCGCGCGCAGCGTGCGCGGCGTGGAAGACCGCGGATCGAGGACCACGAGCGCGCCGTCCACGTTCGCGACGATCTGGAAGCCGTCCACCGACACTGCGCCCGTCGCGCTCCCCGCCGCCACCGTGTCTGCGAGGGCCGGGACAGAGAACCGCATGTCGGCCGGCTGATAATCCGGTAGACTCGGCGCTTGGCAGCCAACGACAGAGAGCAGGATTCCGTGGAAGACGCGCATCGCGGCACTGTACGCCCAGGCAGGTCCACCGTCAAATCGGCCCTCTTGCTCTGTTCTTTCGTCGCAGCGTGTCGATCCGACGCGCTGATCCCCGCCACACCCGACGACACCGCGGGCGGGGACGTCACGCCCGCGCTCGACCCCTGCGAGCCCGCGCTGGCGGTCGATCCGGCGGACGCGGTGGTGCTGCCCTACGCCTTGGTCCAGCTGCATGGGTCCGGCGGTACGGGCGCTTACACCTACGCCGTGGTGGCCGCGGACAGCGGCGCGCAGGTCAACAGCCACACCGGCGCGCTCGTCGCCGGTGGGCTCGCGCCCTTCAACCTCGCCGTCACGCTGACCGACGCCGGGTGCGCCGGGCAGGCCACGACGCACGTCCGGGTGGTGGACGCGATCCAGTCGCGGCCGGCCACCGCGCTCGTGGCCCCCGCGACGCCGGTCCGCTTTGAGGTGCGCGGCGGATCCGGCGAGTTCGCCTGCGCGCTCGACCGCAACGAGAGCGGGGCCACCGTCGACGGCGCGTGTGTGTACCAGGCCGGTGCGTCCGTAGGCGTCGACACGCTCTTGGTCACCGACCTGCGGACCGGGTTCGTCGCCTCGTCGACCGTCACGGTGCAGGCGGACGCGCACCTCGCGGTGTCCGGGCAGGGCCACCTGTTCCTGCCCGTGGACAGCCGCTTTAGGCCCGAGCCGCTCAACGGCAGCGGCACGCTCCGCGTGGAGGCCGTCTCCGGCGGCATCGTCGGCAGCGGCAGCGCCATCCTCGCCACCGCCGCTGGGCCCGCGGTCGCCAGGCTCCACGACGTCTACACCGACGAGTCGATCGACGTGCCCGTCGACGTGATGGCGCCCATCTCTCCCCCCGCCGTGCGCGACGGCGAGCGGTCGGTGTCGGGCGTGATGCGCGCGCTCGGCGACGTGAACGGGGACGGCTTCGACGACGCGGTGTTCGCCTTCATCGAGCCGAGCGTGCGCGCCTACTACGGCGGCTTGGTCGCGGTGTACTCGGGCGGCCCCACCGGCCTCAACCCCACGCCGGCGCAGGTCTTCACGGGCGACAGCGCACAAGAGACGCTGGGCCGTGACGTCGTCGCGGGCGACGTGAACGGGGACGGCCTGACCGATCTGGTGATCGGCGCGGACAAGACAGACCGCGGCGGAATCAACAACGGCTCGGTGCAGATCCACCTGGGCGTCGCGGGCGGTTGGTTCGAGGCCGAACCCAGCCGATCGCTGTACGGCGACAACAGCTACGATCGCATGGGCAGCTCGGTCGTGCTCTGTGACTTCGACGCGGACGGCTACCTGGACCTGGCGACGGGCGCGGCGGATGAAGCGAACCTCGCCACGGCGACGCCCGCCGACGAGCAGGGCGCGATCCACATCTTCCATGGCACGTCTGCGGGCTTTCCCGACACCGCGGACTTTGTCATCTTCGGCGACCTGCCCGACGGGGCGGGCGGCTGGGCCGGCGAGCCCTCCATGCATCAAGGCGCCGTGCTCGCGGCAGGCGATCTGGACGGCGATGGCTTGTGCGATCTGGTCGCGGGCGCACCGGACGCTGGGCTGGGCAATCGCGCGGGAGACGGCGTCGTCGCGATCTACCGCGGCACGCGCGACAACAACCTGCTCCTCACCCGAACGCCCGCGGCGCTGCTGACCGGCAACGCCTTCGAGGACGGCGCGTTCGGGCGTCGTCTGGCCGTGTCGGACATGGACGGAGATGGTCTGGACGAGCTCGCCGTGAGCGCGTGGAGCGACGGCACCGTCGCCCCGAACGGCGGCGCCGTCTTCGTGTTTCGCGGTGGCCCACTCGACGCCGTCCGCACGCCCGACGACGCGGACTGGAGCGCGTACGGCACGCAGGAGGACGACTATCTGGGCGCGGATCTGGGCCTGCGCGATCTCGACGACGACGGCCTCGCCGATCTGGTGGTGAGCGCGTTCCGCCATACCGCCGCCACGCTGGAGGAAGGCGAAGTCCGCGTGTACGAGGGCCTCGTCGACGCGCTCGACGGCCGCGACGCCACGACCGATCTGCCGTCGCAGCGCATCACCGGCGTGGTCTCCGAAGCGCGCTTCGGGCAGGCGCTCGCCGCGGTTGGTGACGTGGACGACGACGGCCACGCGGACCTGCTCACGTTTGTCGGCTACGATGCCACGTTCGGGGTCCAGGTCGGAGCGCCATACTGGATCTCGGGCGCCACCGGCGACGTCCTCCAGCTCCAGCTTCCGGGCGAGCCCGCCGGGCACCAGTTCGGCCAGGGCCTCTCCCTCTTCGACGTGAACGACGACGGACGAGAGGACCTGATCGTCGGCGGACCGGGCGTGGGCGTCGAGGGCGTCGGCGCGAACGCGGGGGCACTGACCGCCTACCTCGGCGAGCCAAGCGGATTCGCCTCAAACGGCCAAGACCTCCTTGGCGGGCACCCTACGCACAGCGGGAGCGATCTGTTCGGCTGGGACGTGGGCACCGCCGGTGACTTCGACGGCGACGGGTTCGAGGACCTGGCCGTGGTCGCGCGCAAGGACTCCAGGCCGTCCAGCTTCCCATCCTCCATCTACGACAACCCGGACCACTGCAGCGGCAGCATCAGCCAAGCGGGCGCGGTGTTCGTGTACCGCGGCGGCGCAGGCGGGCTTTCGGGCACGCCGTCGTTCGTGAGCTTCGGCGTCGGGGACTCCGAGTACATCTACGCCGCGCGCGGCGGCCTCGATCACAACGGCGACGGCTACGACGATCTGCTGATTGGCAGCTCGGGTTGGGCCGACAGCTCGGGTGGTCTCGCCATCCTCTACGGTCGCCCGCAGAGGCCCGGGAAGATCAGCGTGATCTGCGGCCGCGACGAGTACCGCGGAGACGGCACGTTCGACCTGCTCGGCCAGTCGGTCGCCGCGCTCGGCGACGTCGACGCCGACGGCTGCGACGAGGTGGCGGTGGGCGCGCCCGGCGAGCAGTTCTCGGGCGACTGGTTCGACCAGGGCGTCGTTCGCGTTCTGTGGGGCTGGGGCGGCCCCGGCTGCCGCGCGGGCCGGGAGGTGACGACCTTGGCGCTCAAGGAGGTCAGCGCCAAGGCAGGCACCGCGCTCGCCGGCGGCGGCGACGTGGACGGTGACGACATCCCCGATCTGGTGGTCGGCGCCAGCGGGCACCGGCGCGCGTTCGCGGAGGTCGGCGCGGTCTGGATGGTGCCAGGCTGGTACCTGCTCGACCTGCCCACCTGGCCCGCCACCGACCGAACCCTCCCGCTCCTCGACGAGACCGAGTTCTCCATCCTCCTCCCCGACACCGCGCTGCTCGAGAACCTCGGCCTCATCGGCACGGTGTCCGGCGGTCTCCTCGGCGACGCCGTCGCGCTCGTGGCGGACCCGCTGAACCCGAGCCGGGCGCTGGTCGCAGCGGGGATCCCCCAGGGTGACGTCGGCGGGACCACGCTCGAGGGCGGCGTCGGGCTGTGGCGCTACGAGGCGGCTCGTGCGGGGCAGCTGCCTGGGTTCTCGACCGCGCCGTGGGCGCTGGTCGGCGGAGAGACGGCTGTGGCTGACGGCGAGCTGGGGGCGACGCTGTACGGCGGCGTCACGAGAGGCGGCGCGACGCTGCTCGTGGGTGCGCCGTTCTCCGACGCGCCCGGCGGGATCGATCTGGGCGCGGTGTACCTGGCGCGCTTCGCACCGTGAGGAGTGTCCTCACAACACGTCGAGGTTCCGCTCCAACACGCCCTGAAGCATCTCAAACGTGAGCGGCTTCGCGAGGTGGTCGTCGAAGCCCGCCGCGAGCGCCGCCGCGCGCCCTTCCTGCGTGGCGTGGGCGGAGAACGCGACGCACCGCGGCGCGCCCGTGGACCACGGGTGCGACCGTAGACGCTTCAGCACCTCGTAACCATCGACATCGGGCATCTGGAGATCGAGCAAGACCAGGTCGTATTTGGACTCCGCCAGCTTCGAGATCGCGGAGGTCCCCGACGCCGCTTGATCGACCTCCACGTCCAGCTGGTGGAGCATCTTGCACACGATCCAACGGTTGACCGCGACGTCATCTACGACAAGGACCCGCCCGCGCGCAGCGGCCGAGCGGGTGGTCTGCGGCGACGGTGCGGCCTGTGCGTTGGCCCGCGGCGACACCAGGATGTCGTGCAGAATACGCGCGCGGACAGGCTTGCTCACGGTGGTGCACCGGCTGGGCAACTGGGAGGGGGCGTCGCCGAACGACAGGTGCGCTCCGGAGGTCATCAAGATCACGCGCGGGATCTGCACGCCCTCAAGCGTGGCGACCAAGCGTGAGACGTCCGACGAGGACATGCCCAGCGGAACCGCGACCAACGCCACCGTGCATGGCGCGCCAGCGAGGTGGAGCCCGCTCGCCACCCGGATCGCTTCCCCCACCGTCGTTGTCTGAAAGACGGCCGCGCCTTCGCGCTTCAGGAGGTGCGCGACCCCCTCTCGCGCGGCGAGGTGCGAGTCGAGCACCAGGACACGAACGGACTCCAGGCCAGTCAGCTCTCTCGACGAAGCCGACGCGACCTGGACGGGGAGCACCACACGGAAGCAGGATCCCGAGTTGGGGACCGCGCGAGCGGTGATCTTGCCTCCCATCAACTCCACCAGCGTCCGAGAGATCGCCAGCCCCAGACCTGCGCCACCGTGCTTGCGATGAAGTGAGGTGTTGGCCTGCGCGAAGGGAGCAAAGAGACGTTCGGAGTCTCCGTCGGCGAAGCCGATGCCCGTGTCGCAGACCTCGAAGACCACCCACAGCGGGTCCTCCGGGTCCATGAACACACGCAGCACGACCTCGCCGAATTCCGTGAACTTCAATGAGTTGGCGATCAGGTTTCCGAGCACCTGCCGCAGTCGAAGCGGATCCAACTCCACGTAGCGCGGGACCGCCTCATCCATCCAAACGGCGATCTCCAAGCCCTTGCCATGCGCGAGCGGCGACACGCTCTCGACGACATCCGACGTGAGCTCGCAAAGGTCGACGCGCTCCGGGCTCAGCTGAATGCGGTCCATGTCCATGCGGGAGAAGTCGAGCGCGTCGTCGACGAGCGCCATGAGCGTCCGACTGGAGCGATGCAGCACCTCCACGTACTGCCGCTCAATGGGCGGCAGCTCCTCGCGCAGCAGCAGCCCTACGATACCCACCACGCCCGTCAGCGGGGTGCGGATCTCGTGGCTCATGTTCGCGACGAACATCTTCTTGGCGTCCAGCTCCCGCTGGTAGCGCTCGTTGGAGACCGCGAGTTCGTCGCGCTGGATCGCGATGGTCTCGGCCAGCGCCTCCATCTCGACGAGCGCCGCCGATTTGGCGTCCAAGACGCGCGACACGGCGTCGGCCTCAGCGGCCACGCGACGCTCCGTCAGGTCGACCATGGACACCACCGAGCACACACCATCCTGGAGCTCGATCTCGGTGGAGCGCAGCTCGACCATCAGCGCCGTACCGTCCACGGTGCGCAGCATCACGTCGCAGGAGCAGTCCGACGACCGCACCGGGCAGGTGGACGTGCATGGCAGCATGTCGCGGAGCACGGTCGAGTCCGGGGCGATCCCCAACCGGGCACGGAGCTCACCCGCCGCGATGTTCTCGAGAAGCACGGCGCCGGACGGGCTCAACACGAACGTCGCGACGGGCAGCTCGAGGACGAGGCGCTCAATGGTCTGATGGAGCCCCTCAAGTCGAGTCTTCTCCGCGCGCGCGAACGCCAGCTCGGCGTCGAGGCGACGACGCTCCCGCACGTCCCGCACGGAGATGTTGTAGCAATGCCCTTCCGGCATCCAGACCAAGCCGACCTCGGCCGGAAAATCCGCGCCATCGGCCTGCACCATCTGCATCTCCGCCCACGGGCGAGGCGACGCGTCACTCGCGGCCGATTGCCGCGCCCGGGTCAGGATGTCTCCAGCCGCGGTGGGATCCGCGAACACTTCTGCCCACGTCTTCGGGCTCCGCCCGAAGAGCTCCAACGCGCGCGCGTTCGCCTGGAGCACCGTGCCGTCGGTCGCCAGCACGAACTTGGCGTCGGGTGAGCTGTCGAACGCGGCGCGAAGCTGCGCCTGGGTCACCGTGCGCATCGCGAATTCCGCGTACTGCTCGCCGATGCGAGCGAGCAGCGTCGGCAACCCCTGCGACGCGCCGTAGCCGCTCGAGACACCCACCTCGATCACGCCGAGAACGCCGCTCGCCCCACGAATGGCTTGCGCGAGCCGCACCTGGACGGTGGGTGACGCGTCGCCCGACAGCCCCCACCCGAGCTCGCCCTCGTCCTCTCGGCGGCGAACGACGACCGCCGCCCTCTCAAAGGCAGCCAACACCTCCGGGGGGATGATGGCCTGGTCCGTGAACTCGCCGCACGCGGCGATCTCCTCGACGAGCGCGACCCGACCGCCCACATCGGTAGCTTCGGCACGCAACGTCAACGTGTGCATGTCGGGCGAGAGGCACCAAAGGCGCGCCGCGCGGATGTCCATGGACCCCACGAGCGTGGTGACCACGGCCTGCGCGCCCGTTCGACGATCTGAACAGGCCAGGAGCCGCTCGGACACGCGTCGAATCACGTCGTGCTGGGTCACCTCATGCATGATGGCCATCACGCCATCCACAGCGCCGTCCATGGCGCGCCGAGGACACAAGGCCATCCGAAACGCCACCTCCTTGCCGGTTGTCTCCCAGTCCGCGGCCACCGCCATCGACAGGCGGATCTCCTCCGTCCGAATGAGCTCTCCCCCATAGGCGGCCCGGTACCAGCGATCGACGCCGGTCTGCGAGGCGAAGGGGTCGGTCAGGATGTTGAACTTTCCGATCGCGTCGTCCGGGTCCTTGAGCCCGGCGAACTCCACCATCGCTCGATTCATCCAGAGCGCGACGCCGTCCTTGTCGTACAGCTCCATCCCCACGGGGACGTGGTCGAGGGAGGCGAGCAAAAAGTCCCGCTCCCGGTTCAACCGGGCGACCTCGGCCTCGAGCGCCATCACGCGATCGCGGAGTCCCGTCGTCGTGGCGTCCACGCCGTCCTGGGTCTCGTTCGTACGCCCCAAGGCAGCCCCGCTCGCAACCGCCGACCCACGCTGTGGTGCGAGGACGGCCATCCACGACTGCTCTATATTCATCAAACGCCCGAGCGCGCCCATCCGTATTTGCCCGCATTCGCCGCGCAGCGACGGCCGGCAACAGGCACCGCGGGGAGACGAGGCGGAGCAATGTCGACCGCACGGTCGCCCCCGATTCAGGTTCAGCGGCTGCATTCCAGGCCGATCCACGGACAGGGGCCCTCACTCCCCACCCGGAATGCCCATGCGCCACACCGCCCCGCTCCTGCTCGCCCTCGCGGCGTGCAACGCGCCCCACCACCACCCGCCGTCCACCGAGACGGCGGCGGGCGCGACCACGTCCGGGCCCACCGCCAGCGCCGGCGACGGGTCGACCTACGTGGGCTTCGACATGCTCGTGCTCGACGCGAACGGCGAGCCGCTGCCATGCAATGACGGCAATGTGTCGCTCGCGGTGAAGGTCTCCTACGACGGGGGCGCGACTTGGGTGCCCGTGCGTCAGCAAGACACCATGTCGATCTGCGGCGATCAGATCCCGCCCGATCTGTCCGTGGTGCTGGACAACAGCGGCAGCCAGGACGCGGTCCTCCCCGCCATGGAGGCCGGCGCCAACGACCTGATCGACGGCGTACTCCAGATGGGCGGGCGCGCCTCCGTGGTCCGCGTGAGCACCGACGCGTGGGTGCTCTCCGAGCTCACCGACAGCCGCCAGGCGCTGACCGACGCGGTCGCCGCGCTCAAGGTGCACGGCGGCTGGACCGCGCTCTACGACGGCATGCGCGTCGCCAACGAGACGATCGGGCGCGTGCTCGGCCGCTCCGAGGCCCCCAAGTACGACTCGCTCGCGCAATTCTGCGAGGACCACGATCGCTTCGGCGAGGTCGCGTTCACCAACGGCGAGGACAACAACTCCGCCCAGGAGCGCATGCCCAGCCAGGACGACGACGGGTTCGACACCACCCCCGACGACGTGAAGAACCTCCGCGTGAACGGCATCTCGACGCCCATGCACGTGATCGGCCTGGGCCCGCGCGTGCACTACGACGACCTCATCGACATCTCCGAGACGTCGGGCGGCCGGTTCGTGTCGGTGCCCGACGAGGCCGGGATCCCCGACGCCTTCGCCATGGTCCGCCGCTGGCTGGAGACCACCACCCACGCCTGCGTCGAGGTCCCGCAGGTGGCCTGCGGCCCCGCGATCGTCGACGTCGACTACACCTACGGTCAGGGCGACATCGCCATTCACGAGCACAAGCAGCTGGACGTGAACGTCGCCTGCCCCATCGAGCCCGCCCGGGGGGCGACCGTGACCCTGCTCCTCACGCTGGGCGACCCCGGCATCAGCGAGTCCAACGCCGCGTCCCTGGTGGCGGGCGCCGTGCAGAACGTGAGCCGCTCCGCCCGCCCGCGCGTGCTCGTTGTCCGCGACGACAACATCCACGACAACTCTCCGGACGACCCCGCCTACGTCCGCGACCTGCTCGCGGCCCAGGGGGCCGACGTGGTCCTGGTCGACGAACCTCACGACGGCATGGCGGTCGAGGACTTCGCCGGCTTTGACGTCGTGTGGATGTCGAACCCCGGCTGGCCGATGGACGATCTGGCCACGTTCGAGGCGCTCCGGCGCTTCTCCGGCCAGGGCAAGGGCGTGGTCATGCAGGGCGACGACATGAGCTGGGCGATGGGCGCGGGCTTCCCCCTCACGCCGCTCACGCACCTGGACCACGTGTCAAACGGCGAGTCGGTCTGTGGCGCGCGCGTCGAGGCGGCGCACGCGTTCACGGTTCAGACAAGCAGCGGCGTCGGTGTGGCCAGCCTGCCGACCTTCTCCTACGGAGACGACCTGGACCTGAGCACGCCTCACGGTGATGGCGAAGAGGTCCTGGCCTGGGGCACGTTCGACGACGGCGCCGACTGCCAGATCCAGACGCCCGCCATGGTCCGCTTCATCCCGTAGCAGGCAAGACGGGAAGGTCGACCCGCCGCGCGCCCGCCTCTGGCGCGACGACGCAAGAACCGCGCCGTTGACACGGCAGAGGTGGCGTCAGCACCGTACCGCCCATTAGTCCTGCGGCCTGGAGCCAGACATGCGCCCGATCTACGACAGCGTCCTCGAAGCCGTCGGCAACACGCCCATGGTCCGCCTGCACCACATCGGCCGCGACACCGGCTGTGAGCTGCTCGCCAAGTGTGAGTTCCTCAACCCGGGCGGCTCGGTCAAGGACCGCATCGGCCGCCGCATGGTCGAGCGCGCCGAGGCGTCCGGCCGCATCAAGCCCGGCGACACCCTGATCGAGCCGACCAGCGGCAACACCGGCATCGGCATGGCGCTGGCGGCGGCCATCAAGGGCTACCGCATGATCATCACCATGCCTGAGAAGATGAGCCGTGAGAAGCAGGTGGTGTTGGAGGCGCTCGGCGCCGAGATCGTCCGCACGCCCACCGAGGCCGCGTTCGACGCGCCCGAGAGCCACATCGGCGTGGCCAAGCAGCTGCGCGACATCCTGCCGAACGCGCACATCCTCGACCAGTA
>CANJMY010000043.1 GCA_947475315.1 Pseudomonadota bacterium
CTCCGCGACGACAACTGCACCAACGGCATCGACGAGGGCGTGAAGCTCACCTTCCACCCGGACGCCGACAGCGACCTCTACGGCAGCCTGACCGGCGCGGTCCAGGCCTGCGCCGAGCCCCAGGGCTACGTCGCGGACAGCACCGACTGCAACGACAACGCCTCCGCGGTGCACCCGTTCGCCACCGAGCTGTGCAACGGGGTGGACGACAACTGCACCAACGGCATCGACGAGGGCGTGAAGACCACGTTCTACGCGGACGTCGACGCCGACACCTACGGCGACGCCACGTCCACGGCCTCCGCCTGCACGGTGCCCAACGGCTACGTCGCCACCGGCACCGACTGCGACGACACCCGCTCCATCGTGCACCCCGGCGCGGCCGAGGTCTGTGACGGGCTGGACAACAACTGCGTCAACGGCGTCGACGAGGGCGTGAAGCTGTCGTTCTACGAGGACGTCGACGGCGACAACTACGGCGACGTGGCGTCCCCCGGTGAGGCCTGCACGCTGCCCGAGGGCTCCTCCCTCGACGGCACCGACTGCGACGACACCGTCTTCACCACGCACCCCAACGCGCTTGAGGCGTGCAACGGCACGGACGACGACTGCGACACGCTCATCGACGAAGGCGTGAAGACCACGTTCTACGCCGACACCGACCACGACACCTACGGCAACACGATCTTCACGGTTGACGCGTGCACGGCGCCTCCAAACTACGTCCTCGATCACACCGACTGCAACGACTCGGTCGCGACCATCCACCCGAACGCCACCGAGACCTGCAACGGCGTCGACGACGACTGCAGCCTGACGGCGGACGACCACATCGCGCCGGCGGACGTGCCCGCCGCCAACAAGCAGGCCGGCGTGTGCGTTGGCGCGAAGAAGGTCTGCGACGGCGTGAACGGCTTCGTCGAGCCCAACTACGCGTCCATCGCCTCCTACGAGGCCGTCGAGGTGTCCTGCGACACCAAGGACAACGACTGCGACAGCGCGATCGACGAGGGCGTGAAGACCACGTTCTACGCGGACGTGGACGCGGACACGTACGGCGACGCGTCGGCCAGCCAGCAGGCGTGCAGCAAGCCCGCGAACACGGTCACCGACCACACGGACTGCGACGACACGCGCGACTTCGTGCACCCCGGCGCGGCCGAGGTCTGTGACGGGCTGGACAACAACTGCGTCAACGGCGTCGACGAGAACGCCACCGACGCGACCAACTACTACGCGGACGCGGACGGCGATGGCTACGGTGACGGCACCGCCACCGCGTCGTGCTCCGTGGTCGAGGGCCAGGTCACCCTCAACGGCGACTGCGACGACTCGGACAACCGCGTCTACCCGGGCGCTTACGAGCTGTGCGACGGCCAGCAGAACGACTGCGACGCCCTGGCTTGGACGGGCGTGGACGAGGACGGCCTGGTGTCGGTCGAGGACATCGACGGAAACTGGTACGACGACACCACGTTGTTCACCGGCGTCTACGACCTGCCCCAGGGCACGCTGCACATCTGCAAGGGCACCTACGACGTGGAGCTCTCCTCGAACCCGGTCGGCGTGACGCTCGTGAAGGGCGAAGGCTCTGCGGCGGACATCGTGCTGAGTGGCGCCTCCACGCATCGCGTGGTCAACGCGTTCCTTGGCGACGTCCGCCTGTCCACGCTGACCGTCGATGGCGGCTACAGCGAGGGCGCGGGCGGCTGCGTCTACGTGGACGGCGGTAAGTTCACCGCGACGGGCGTGGTGATCACCCACTGCGAGGCGGTCGACTCCGGCGGCGCCATCTACGTCAGCTCGACCGGCATCGGCACCCTCGTGGACACCGACGTCACCTGGTCCACCACCGCAGGCGGCACGGGCGGCACGGGCGGCGGCGGCGGCGGCATCGCCACCGTCGGCGACCTGTCGGTCACCCGAGGGGTCAACGGCAACAACTACGCGCAGTACGGCCACGGCGGCGGCGTGCTCGCCTCGTCTGGCACAGTCACCCTCAACTCGGTGACCTTCGACGGCAACGGCTCGTACGTCGGCGGCGGCCTCGCGCTGACGACGAACGCCGCGGCCACGCTGGAAGGGCTGACCATGACCGGAAACGTCGCGGCGATCTCGGGTGGCGGCGTCTACTCCTCGACGACCACGTCCTACTCCATCGTCGACTCGTCGTTCGACGGCAACACCACCCTAGGCGACGGCGGCGGCCTGTCCTTTGAGGGCGGCACCATCAGCCTCAGCAGCGTGACGGTCGTGAACGGTGGCGCGGAGGTCCACGGTGGCGGCATCGCCTCCGACCAGGCCGATCTCACGCTCACGGGCTGCTCCGTGCAGGGCAACTCGTCGGGCTCGGTCGGCGGCGGCGTCTGGGCCAACTACTCCACGTTCTCCGCGCTCGACAGCTCGTTCGACTCGAACACGGTCCACGCGGACGGCGGGCGCGGCGGCGGTCTGTACCTCGACCACACCACCACCGCGCTGACCGGTGGCTCGGTGTCGTTGAACCAGTCGCTGGACAAGTTCTCGAACATGAGCGCCGCGTCGCTCGGCGGTGGCCTGTACATCCTCGATTCGGCGGTCCGCCTGGCCTACACCACCGTGGACTCCAACCAGGCGGGCGCGGGCGGCGCCGTGTGGATGCACAACAACGTGGGCGGGGTCGAGCTTGAGCTGGCCGGCACCACCGCGCTGACGAACAACTACGCCTTCCAGGGCGGCGCCGTGTACGTCGACGCGGGCATGGCCCGGTGCGGCACCACGCTGGACGACGCCGCGTCCATCACCTCCAACACGAGCGACGACCCGAACACGGGCGCGGGCGTGTTCTTGCATGGCGCGCTCGCCGACTTCAACTTGCTCCAGTGCGACATGGGCCCGTCAGGCGACCCGACCGACAACATGTCGGGCGGCTACGTCAACCAGGACGTGACCACCGACGCGGGGACGTTCGGCTTCGGGACCAGCGCGGCCGACACCTGCAACGGCGCGCTCGGCTGCGGCCCCACGTAGTCGACGACGGGCCGGCCTTCGGGTCGGCCCGCGTCCCCTGCCCCCGTGACGCGCGGCCCGCGATGAGCGCCTGGGCCCGCCACCGAGCGGCGGACGACTAGAAGATGTCGAGCTTGCGGCCGTCCGGACGGCGCAGCTCGGCGGCGCTCGCCTCGTCGCGGGTGACCGGCGTGTCGGACGCCATCACCACTTGGCGCAGGAAGATCTCCAGCGAGCGGCTGACCGTGCGGCCTTCCGGCGTGTCGGTGCGGGAGGACCAGAACTCGAGCAGCGCCGCGCGGCGGGCCGCCGGGTCGACGATCGGCTTGCCGCCGTCGAGCGACTCGCCCATGTTCCACAGGGCCTCAAGGCGCGTGGGCAGCTCGCTGATGTGCTTGGAGAAGTACGCGTGCTGGAGCACCTCTCGGTAGTGCAGCACGTCGTCGTGGATGGCGGCGCGCACCTCGGCCTGCACCGCGGCGACCTTCTCCTTGCCGGGGAACGGCGTGGACGAGAGGCCCTGGTTGCCGCCGTGGTAGCCGTCGTCGGTGGCGCGGTTGTAGTTGTACGTACCCCCAGACTCGGACGGCGCCGGGAAGGCGATCGCCGGGATGCTGAAGTCGAGGTCGCCCGACGCGCGCAGCGTGGCCTTGCCCATCCAGCCTTCGGGGCCGCGGAAGATGATCCGCCCGTCCCTGGCCCGCCGCGACTTCCAGCCAAGCTTCTCCAGCTTGCGCACCACGTTGTCGCGCGCGTCCGCCAGGGCAGCGCCGACGACGGTGATGTTGATGTAGTCGGGCTGCCCGTCGCCGTCGGCGTCCTCGGGGATGTCCGCCACCACGTCGTCGGGGCCAGGCTCAGCGGCGCTCGCCGTGGGGGACGCCGCCGCGCCCGGGTCCTGCGCGAGCGCGCTCGCCACAAACCACATCCAGAACAGGCTCACCGGCCCTCCGTCAGCCACGGCGCCATGAGCTGACGGAAGTCGTCGGTCCACGGGGTCGGGCGGTTGGTCACAGGATCCACGCGCACCACGGTGCGGGTCGACGTCGCGAGGTCAGTGTCCTCGTCCATCGGCATCATCCGAAACCCGAAGGTCAACGACGATGTTCCAAGCTTCTCCACCCAGACCCGAACCCGCACGTGCCCCACGCCGCGCATGGGGCGGTCGTAGTTGACGTGGTTGGACCGAACGAAGTGGTAGCGATCGGGGCTGTCTTGCAGGCCGCCGAACCCCATCAGCGCCCAGAAGGCGCCGAGCGTGCGCTCGAAGAGCAGGAGGTAGCGGGCGTTGTGGAGGATGCCGTAGGGGTCTAGGTCGTCGAAGTAGACGCCGTGCACGGCCTCGTGAAAGCGGGTCACCGGAGCCTCGCAGGGCGTCCTGGTAACGCGCCGTGCCCCCCGGCGGACCGGGCCGCCACGATCACGCCGACGCCGCCGCGCGGACCAGCTGCTTGAGCACGTCGACCGACTGCGCGCCGACCACACCCTTGCCGCCCGCCACGTAGGTCGGGACGCTGGAGATGCCGATCTGGCGCGAGGTGGCCTGGTCGCGGGCGACCGCCTCGGCGGCCTTGCCCTCGACGATGGCGGCGCGGGCGGCGACCGGGTCGAGCCCGACCGAGGCCGCGATCTCGGACAGCACGTCCAGGTCATGGATGTTGCGACCGTCGACCTGGTACGCGTGGAACAGCGCGTCGTGGATCGACTCGCCGGCGCCCTGCGACTCAGCCCACACCGCGAGCTGCTGCGCGCGCTGGGTGTTGTAGGCCATGCGGTCGGACGCGGTGTTCCACTCCAGGCCCTCGCGGTCCATCAGCGCGGCCAGGCGCGCGGTGGCCTCGCGGACATCGTAGCCGCGGCTCTTCAGGTACGGGCCGAGCTCCCGGCCTTCGGCGGGCGTGTCGGCCGACAGCTGGTAGTGCACCGTCTTGATGGTGATCGGCTGCTCTGCCCCCACCTGCTTCAGGCGAGCGCGGCCCAGGTAGCACCAGGGGCAGGCGTAGTCGGTGAACAGCTGGACGACGACGGGCTCAGACATGGGCACTCCGGTCCGGCTGCCTCGCCGGATCCTCGGTCTCGCGCAAGCGCGGCGTCGTCAATCCACGTCGCGGAGGGCCCGACGCTGGCTCACCTGTCGGCTGTCGGCGCAGGCCAAGCGCCAAGGCGCGGCGCGGTCGTCGGGCGAGGCGTAGTCGATTCCCACGCGCGGGCCGACGAGCACACGCGTCGGCGCGGGACCTGGGCGTAGCTCAAGCCCGCCGGGCACTCCGAGGTCATGATGGCTCCAGGTGGGGTCCAGATCGAGCGCGGCGCCCACCTTGCCGGGGCCGGCCAGGTCGAGCATCCCGCCGCGGCGGGCGAGCACGGTCTCCTGCCCGGCCAGGACGTCGGCCCCGCGGATGAGGACGGCGGCGCCCTCGCCCACGCCGCCGGTCACCACGTTGAGCATCGCGTGGATTCCGTAGCACCGGTACACATAGGCCCGCCCCGCGGGGCCCCACATCGGCTCGTTGCGCGGCGTCCGGCCCATTCGGCAGTGGTTCGCGGTGTCGTCAGGCCAGCGGTAGGCCTCGACCTCGGCGATCCGCAGGACCACGTCGTCCCGCACGAGCAGGCAGCCCAGCAGCCGACGCGCCGCGATCAGCGCGTCGACGGTGAGGTCGGCAGCCGGCAGGCGATCAAGGCTTGGGGGCATCGCCATTGAGCAGCGCGGTCAGGTCGTCGCGGTAGCGCTTGGTCCGCACCTCCACGCCCGGAGCCGGGGCGGGCATCTCCTTGAGCAGCGCGTCCACGAACGCGACCGCCTCCGGCTTGCGGTCCAGGAGCAGCAGGGCCTGCACCTTCACCTTGGCGGCGGTGAGCTTGTTGTCGCCCCAGGCGGTGTCGAACGCGCGATCGGCGGCGGCGAGCGCCTCGTCGGCGTGACCCTGACGGAGCTGCGCGCGCGCCAGGTAGGTGTGGAAGGTGGGCTCGTCCGGGAACTGGTCGCGGGCGGACTCCAGCAGCTTGATCGCGTCGTCCGGGCGGCCGGACAGCTCGGTCAGCAGCGACAGCCAGTCGAAGTGTCCCTTGTCGTGGTTGGGGTCGCCGGTGAGCTGGGTGCGGACGAGCGCGGCGGCCGAGCCGTAGAGCATGCGCTTCTCGGCGTCGTCGCGGGCGAAGTCGGCGGCGGCGTAGAGCAGGTCCGCGGCGTCGAGCGCGCGGGCGGTCGCCAGATCGGCGCGGATGGCGCCCAGGACGGCGTCGCGGCCCTCGGGCGTCTTGCCCAGGTCGCCCACGTTCCCGACCCAGTCGAGCGCGTGACCGGGGGCGCGGGTGGCCAGCCACAGCGCGTCGTCCAGGTTGGGCGTCAGGTGCATGCGGGTCAGGCGGAAGGTGGTCAGCTCGGGCTGCGCGGCGGCGGCCTTGAGGTACTCGGCGGCGGCGGCGTCCCGGCCCTCCTCGACCGAGCGCCAGGCCAAGCCCGCGGCCTCCTCCGGCGTGGGGTCGCCGGGCTTGTGGGCGTAGCGACCGGTCGCCACAGCGTCGAGCCAGGTGATGGTGTCGTCCGGACCGCGGTAGCCGACCTGCCGTCCGAGCTCCCGACCGGTCGCGTCAATGGCGACCAGCGTGGGGTAGCCGCCGACGGCGTACTGGTCCTTGAGGTCCCAGGAGCTGGGGTCGTCCACGTCCATGCGCGCCATGACGAAAGCGTCGACCACGGACGCGCGCGGCGTCGCGCGGAAGACCTCGGCGTCCATCAGCTGGCAGGGGGGGCACCAGACCGCGCCAAAGTCCAGGAGGATCGGCAGGTTGCGGACCTTGGCCTGCTCCACCGCCGACGTGAACACGCGGCTGGCGTCGGCCTGGGCGGGGAAGCCCTGGTCGTCGTCGGTCACGGCGGAGCCGATCACGAGCGCGGCGGTGCCGCGGCGCCGGGTGTCGAGCGCGCCGGTGACGACGATCTCGGCCAGGCGGCAGCGGGAGCCGCCGTCCTCGCAGAACGACACCTTGAGCGAGCCCTGGAGCGGCAGGCCACGCACCGCGCCGACCGGCACGCCCGCCGCCAGATCGCTCCCAAAGCCCGTCAGCGTGACGTTGCGGGTGCCAATGGCGAGGCTCACGTCAAACGGGGCCTCCTCCGCGACGTGTTCGCCCTCAGGAGCGCGGACGAACAAGCGGCCATCGTCCCCTTTCCAGGTCACGTTCACCGCGGGATCTGCCGCCCAAGCCGACACCGTCAACCACAAGAGCCACACGACGACACCTCCAGGAGCCCTCGTATGCAACCCGGACGCCAACGTCGCGCACGTGGCGAGTTGTGACGCCGTGGATCGCGGGATAACCGCCGCGGAACTTTGAGAGGTACACCTTGCGACTCCCTCTGATCCTCGCGACCGCGCTGCTCTTCGCGTGCCCTGCTCCCCCCCCGGCTGACCCTGGCGCGTGGAACGCGGGCGGCAAGGTCCTCGTCAACGTCGACGGTGAGGAGGTCACGGACGCCATGCTGCGCGCCGCGCTCGCCCGCTTCCGTCCGGAAGACATCGACCAGATCGTCAAGGGCGGCCAAGGCGCTGACATCCTCAACAAGATGGCCCGCGCTCAGGCCCTGTACCACCGTGCCCTGGCCCAGAAGCTCCAGGACGACCCCGAGATCAAGGCCCGCCTGATCATGGCGCAGCGCGACGTCCTCATGCAGGCCATGATCGACCGCGTCTCCAAGGAAGCCACTACCGACGCCGCCATCCAGAAGGCCTACGACGACCACAAGGTCCAGTACGCCGCCCAGGGCGCCAAGGTCCGCGTGATCTTCCTCCAGGACGCCGCCACCGCCGAGACCGTCAAGGCGCAGCTCGCCGCGGGCGCGGACTTCGGCAAGGTCGCTGCCGACGTCTCGCTCGACAAGAACACCGGCGCCAAGGGCGGCGAGGTCGGCTGGGTCACCAAGGGCCAGCTCCAGCCCTTCATCGACACCGCGCTGTTCGCCTCGGACGTCACCGGCCTGATCGGGCCGCTGACCGCCGACAACGGCAGCGTGCTGATCGACGTCGAGGCCCGCCGCGACTCCACCCCGCTCGACGAAGTCCGCGACCAGCTCAAGGAGCAGGTCAAGAACGAGGCGGTCGAGGCCTACATCACGGCGCTCGACACCGACGTGAAGCTGGACTGGAAGGACGGCAACGCCCCGACGCTCGAGGACCTCCTCAAGCCCGCGGACGCCGCCGCCGCCACGCCCGCCGAGGGTGAGCCCGCGGCCCCGGCCGCGCCGACCGCTCCCGCCGCCCCGGCCGCTCCCGCCGAGCCCGCCGCCCCGGCCGCGCCGGAAGCCCCCGCGGCGCCCCCCGCGGCGCCCCCCCAGTAGTCGTCATGGCCGAGCGCGGTTGGGTGATCGTGCTCGGCGTGTCGTCGGGCTTCGGCGCCGCGGCCGCGCGCGCCTACGCCGCCGCCGGGCACCCCATCCTCGGGGTGCACTTTGATCTGCGCGCCACGCTGCCGCGCGCCGACGCGGTGCGCGCGGAGCTTGAGGCCCTGGGCGTCCCCGTCGTCTTCACCAACGGCAACGCGGCCGACCCGGCCCGCCGCGCCGAGGCGCTCGACGCGCTCAGGGCCGCCGACCCGGACGCCACCGTGGCCGTGCTCCTGCACAGCCTGGCGTTCGGCACGCTCAAGCCGTTCGTCGGCGACAAGGACGCCCGCATGGACGCCCGGAGCCTGACCATGACGCTCGACGTCATGGCCCACAGCTTGGTCGCCTGGACCCAGGAGCTGCTCGACCGCGGCCTGCTAGTGCGCGGCAGCCGCGTGTTCGCCATGACCAGCAGCGGCTCGATCGTCGCGTTCCCGTCGTACGGCGCGGTGAGCGCGGCCAAGGCCGCCCTGGAGTCGCACGTCCGCCAGCTGGCGGTCGAGCTGGCCCCCGCGGGCGTCACGGTCAACGCGATCATGGCCGGCCTGTGCCACACCCCGGCGCTGGAGAAGATCCCGGGCTGGGAGGCACTCGCCGCGACGGCCGCCGCCCGCAACCCGTCGGGCCGCCTCACCACGCCCGAGGACGTCGCCGCCTGCTTGGTGGCGCTGTCGGGCCCCGGCACGGCCTGGATGACGGGCAACGTGATCCGGGTGGACGGCGGCGAGACCATCACGGCCTGACCGGTCGTGGTTATGGGTGCCGGTCGGAGGCGATCTTGTCCGCCCCAGTCTACCTGGACGCCAACGCCACCACGCCGTGCGACCGCTCGGTCGTCGACGCCATGCTGCCGTACTTCACGGAGCACTTCGGGAACCCGTCGTCCAAGGTCCACAGCTACGGCATGCGGGCCGGGGCGGCGGTCGACCTGGCGCGCGAGCAGGTGGCGGCGCTGATCGGCGCTGAGCCTCGCGAGATCGTGTTCACCAGCGGCGCGACCGAGTCGAACAACCTGGCCATCCTGGGGCTTCTGGACGCGAGCGGCGCCACCACCGGACAGATCGTCACCGGCGCCACCGAACACCACGCGGTGCTCGACCCGATCGCCTCGCTGGCCGCCCGGGGCGTGGGCGCCATCCTGCTCAAGCCCGGCCCCGACGGCCGCATCGACCCCGACGCCGTCGCTGCGGCGCTGACGCCCGACACCCGGCTGGTGTCGATCATGGCCGCGAACAACGAGATCGGCGCCGTGTCCGACATCGCGGCGCTCGGCGCGGTCTGCCGCGAGCGCGGCGTGCTCTTCCACACCGACGCCGCGCAGGCCGTGGGCAAGCTGCCCATCGACGTGCGGACGTTCCCGGTCGACATGCTGTCGCTCACCGCCCACAAGCTCTATGGGCCCAAGGGCGTGGGCGCGCTCTGGATCCGCGGTCGCGGGCGGCCCAGGGTTTCGGTCTCTCCCCGTCAATTTGGCGGCGGCCAGGAGGGCGGGCTGCGCAGCGGCACCCTGCCCGTGCCCGGGATCGTCGGCCTGGGCGCGGCGGCCGTGCTGGCGGCCAAGGACCTCCAGTCGGGCGAGCTCGACCGGCAGCGCGGCCTGTGCGACCGCCTGTGGGCCGGGATCTCCTCGCTCGCAGACGTTCAGGTGAACGGGTCGATGACCGCGCGCCTGCCGAACAACCTGCATGTCTCGTTCGCCGGCGTGCGCGCGGCCGACCTCATCCTGGCGCTGCGGCACGACGTCGCCTGCTCTGCCGGATCGGCGTGCAGCACCGGCAGCCGGACGCCGTCCCACGTCCTGACCGCGCTCGGCCTGCCGGAAGACCTCGCGTTTTCGTGCCTGCGCTTCGGGATCAGCCGGTCCACGACCGACGCCGACATCGACAGGGCCGTGATCGCAGTCAAGAACGCTGTAGG
Organism: Pseudomonadota bacterium; assembly: GCA_947475315.1. GTDB lineage: Bacteria > Myxococcota_A > UBA796 > UBA796 > CAIOSP01. The sequence goes on from CANJMY010000043.1 coordinate 10,292, forward strand.
ACGGCTGCGCTCGTCGGATCCGATAGGTTAAGGGGGGCCCGTTCCGCTTGAATCAAGTCCGGAACGGTGTCGTTCGTCGCGATCCACGCGACGGGCCTTGCGAGCACCGTCGGGGTGCGATACACGGCGCGGCGCCTTGCCCATCCCGACCTTTCCCGGTCGGTGCGGCAACCCTGATTCGAGCATCCGGAGTTCCCCGTGGCCAAGAAGAAGAACGTAGCCCGCCAGACCATCCATCTGGAGTGCACCGAGCAGCGCGCGTCGGGCGTCCCCGGCATCAGCCGCTACTCCACGCAGAAGAACAAGAAGAACACTCCGGCCCGTCTGGAGCTCAAGAAGTACAACCCCTACCTGAAGCGCGTGACCGTCCACCGCGAGATCAAGTAGGCTCTCCCCTTTCAGCGCTTCGGCGCTGATTCCCGCATCCAGAGGTTCGCTTCATGGCCCGCTACATCGGCCCTCAGCTCAAGCGCTGCCGCCAGCTCGGCACCGTGCTCCCCGGCATCACCACGGTGGCGACGCTCGATCGTCCGTTCCCGCCCGGTGACCACGGCGCCTCGCGCCGGAACAAGCCGTCGGACTTCAAGGTTCGCATGATGGAGAAGCAGAAGGCCCGCGTGCACTTCGGCATCCTCGAGAAGCAGTTCCGCCGCTACGTCGAGCACGCGTCTCGCATGAAGGGCGCCGCGGGCACCAACCTGGTCCTCCTGCTCGAGTCCCGGCTCGACAGCATCGTGTGGCGCATGGGCTTCGCCCGCACCATCACGGCCGCCCGCCAGATGGTCGTCCACGGTCACGTCATCGTGAACGGCATCCGCGTGGACCGCCCCTCCTTCCATGTGGCCCCGGGCTCGCTCGTGACCATCAAGGAGAAGTCCAAGGCCAAGCCCTTCCTCGCCGAGATCGTCGGCGGCACGGCTGGCCGCACCCGTCCGTCCTGGATCGACTTCGACCCGGCCACCATGACCGGCAAGCTGATCTCCTCGCCGGACCGCTCGGACCTCCCCTTCGAGCTCAATGAGAACGCCATCATCGAGTACTACTCGCAGCAGCTCTGATCCTGCTGGATGTTGCGCGCCCCAAGGGCGCGCCCGGACGCCCGCGAACGGTTGTGCCTCTGGCCGCCGATCGCGGGCGTTCTCGCTTTCTGCGCCCGGAGTCGCGCGCCGCGGCGATCGCGCCAGGTCGGTCACGCCGCGCTGCGCGGGCGCGGGGTTCACGGTCCCGTGACTTGTGGGTCGACCCCGTCGCCCTGTAGGGTGGGTCCAACCTCGAGGCGGCGTGATGCGGCTCCTGCTCCCCGTGCTCCTGGTCGGCGCCTGCGCGCTCCCGCCCGACAAGGGCGACGCCGACTCGCCCGGCGCGGACACGGACGTCGCCGCCGACACGGACATCGCCGCCGACACCGACGTCGCCGCGGACACGGACCGCACGGAGACCGGCGACACGGCCTACGTCGCCGACACCGACCCGTGCCCCACCCCACTGGCCGACGCGTGCGCCCCTGGCGAGACGCAGGTGTGCGGCGGCGCCTGTGTGCCCGGCTTCTTGGCGACGCCGCCCTCCACGCCGGGGCACGACCCGCGCGCGGACTGCCTGTCGTTTGCGACGGGCGAGCTTCCCGCCCATGGGGCGCCGACGCCTGGGTACTTTGGCGTGCGGGCCTGGCGGACCGACTCGTCCCCGTCGCAGGCGCCGCTGCTGCGCAACTGCTGGGGTGAGGCGGAGAGCGGCGCGCGCACCTACGGCGACGGCACCTGCGACGCGCGGTGGAACTGCGAGGTCGGACTCTGGGACGGCGGCGACTGCCCCGCGCTGCCCAGCGTCCTCGGCACGTCCAAGACCCTGCGCTCCGCGGCCGACGTCGCGGCAGCCCAGTCGCTCACCGAGCTGGACACGCTGGAGATCGACGGCCGGACGATGACGACGGTCAGCCTGCCGAACCTGCAGCGCGTGCACCACCTCAAGGTCTGGGGGAACGGGATCACGTCGCTGTCGCTGCCCGCGCTGACCACGGTGGAGGGGCGCGTCAGCCTGCAGGGCATGCCGGATCTGCTGACCTTCTCGGCGCCCGCGCTGACGTCGGTAGGCGGCGACTGGTGGCGGACCGCGAACATCCAAGGAGAGGCCGTCCACATCGACGACCTCGACCGCCTGACCAGCCTGGACCTGCACAGCCTCGCGCACGTGGGCGCCGGCCTGCGGCTGCTGCACGTCCCCAAGCTGGCGCAGGTGGACCTGCCCGCGCTCGCCCAAGTCATGGGTGGGCTCTACCTCCAGCACCTGGACGCGGCGGCGAGCGTGTCGTTGCCGGCGCTGACGAACGTCGGGAGCCACCTGCAGCTCCGTGACCTCCCGCGGCTCGGGCAGGTCGACCTGCCCGTCCTTGCGACCGTCGGAGGGGGCGTCTCCCTGCGCGAGCTCGCCGCGCTCACCTCCATCTCGGCGCCGACGCTTCGCCGCGCGGCGAACCTGATCCTGCGCGAGTCCTACCAGGTCGACCACGTGTCGCTGCCTTCGCTGGAGCGCATCGCGTCGTCCGTGAGGGTGCACGCGCACACCGTCGATCTGGCACACCTCAGGCACGTCGGAGACAGGCTGGAGCTGGGCCTCAGCGGGACCCAGGCCGTCGACCTGTGCGCGCTGGAGGACGCGAGCCAGGTCAACCTTGTCGTCGGAGACGGCACGCCCAGCGTCGACCTTGCGTCTTGGCACGGCGAGGCGCGGGAGCTGACGGTGCAGCGATACGGCTCGACGTCGCCGCTCATGTTGAGCGCGCCCCTGATCGAGGGCCTAGGGCTGTTGACCCTGGCAGGGGTGACCGAGGCGCACCTGGGCGCGCTGACCCACGCCGACGGGGACATCACGCTGAACGCGCTGCGATTGCTCCGCGCGCCTCGGCTCACCGACGTGGACACGCTGTGCGTGCAGGGCGTGCGCGCGGTCACCACGTCGCTCCCCGGGATCCGCGTCGCGCGCCAGGTGCTCGCCACCTACGGCGGCGAACTCCAGCTCCCCGCGCTGGAGCAGGTCAACTGGATCCTGGCGACCGATTGGGACCGCGCCTCGTTGCCCAGCCTGACCGAGATCGGCGGCGGCCAGGAGCATGAGGCGTGCGGTCGGCCAAGTTACCGAACCACACAGCCGAACACGCTCGAGGCGGACAGCTTTGACCTAAGTTCCCTCGCGCACGTGCAGGCGCTCATCCTCACCTCGACGATGGCGTCGTCCCTCCCCGTCCTGGAGTCCGCGACCGCGCTCTCCATCTCGTCGTCGTCGGTGGTCGAAGCGCCGCTCCTGTCCTCCGTGGTGAGCCTGACGCTGAACGGCGCGGGCCCCCCGCTCCACGCGCCCAACCTGACGACGCTCGACTCGCTGGCCGTGTCCGCCAACGCCTATCCGAGCCGTGCGCTCTACGAGCTGCCCACCCTGCGGACGGTCCGCACGATCGACCTACGCGCGTCGATGTGGGGCGAGCTCCGCATGCCCGACCTGGAGCGGGTGGAGACCTCCCTGTCCGTCGGCATCGAGGGGGTGCAGACGCTGTCGTTCCCCTCGCTCGTCTTCCTCAAGTCCGCGCACCTCCCCGCAGTCCCACACCTCGACCTCTCCGCGCTGGTCGAGGCCGACGAGCTCCGCATCGGCGTAGACTTCAAGGAGTGCGAGCGCATCACGACCGGCGTGCAGCCCGTGTGGCCCACGCCCATGGACCTGCGCCTGGACGCGCTCACCACCGTGGGCGTGCTGGACGTGATGCACACCGTGGGGCCGACCGCGCTGTCCTTCCCCAAGCTCGCCACGATCCACGGCCGCTTCCGCCTGATCGACCTGCCCGCGCTCACCCGGGTCGATCTGCCAGGGATCACCGTGATCCCCGACGACGTGTGGATCACGATCCGCAACGTGCCCGCGCTCACCACCGCCAGCCTGCCGAACGCCCGCGAGGTCGGCCGCTTGGCCTTCTGGAACACGGGCATGACCACCATCAGCTACCCGAACATCCGCGTCTTCCACGACCGCATCTCGGCGCGCGAGAACACCCTGCTGCGCACCCTCAGCTACGCACAGGTCACCACCGCAGGCGGCGTCGACATCGGCGACAACCCACTCCTCGACACGCTCGACCTGCCCGCCCTCACCACCGTGAACGGCGACGTGACCCTCGACTTCAACACCAGCCTGCCCACCTGCGACATCACGCCGGTGGTCGCGACCTGGCAGATCAGCGGCACCACCCAGGTGGTCGCCAACGAGGCCTGCGCGCCCTAGCCGCCCCAAACCGTGAACGGGCCCAGGAGCGTGTGCAGCACGTTCGCGTGCTCGGCGACGTCGGTCTTGAGCAGCGCCTCGACGTACTGGGTGGAGGTGCCGGTCATCGGCGGCGGCAGCGGCGCCGACTGGATCCACGTCTGCTGCATGTCGTAGGAGGCGCCGGACCACGCGTCCTTCGCGCCCGCCCAGAACGGGCCGATCGCGGTGAGCGCGATCTTGCCGCGCCGATCGGCGGCCTTCCAGCGCTCCACGATCACCCGGTAGACCTCCACCCGGCCCGACACCGACACGACGAGCGGCCCGGCGCCCTGCGCCTCGCGGCACAGCGACGCGTAGAAGATCCAGCCCTCGATGTCGGCCTCGCTCAGGGCGAGCTTCTCCTTGTCGTCGAAGGCCCACACCGCGGCCGCCTTCACGGCAGCCGCAGACCCGTCCGCAAAGCGCGACGCGGGCAGCGGACCCAGGCCGTGCTCGGCGTCGTAGAGCGCGCGGCTGCGGGCCTCGGCGGCGACCCGATCCTGCTGACCCAGGAGCGCGTCGAGCGCGGCGCGGCTGTCCTTCACCGCGGCGAGCACCGACGCCGGGTCGGTCTGCGCGCGATCGCGCAGCGATGCCAGGATGCGCTCGTGCTGCGACGGCAGCAGCGGCCGCGACGCGAGCACGGTCGACCAGCGCGGCACCACCTCGGCGTCCGCGCAGGTCACCGGCTCAGCACCCGGCACCAGCACCGTCTCCGGCGTCGGGCATACGGGGGCGGTCGAGCACGCGCCGACCGCCAACGCCAGGGCCAGAGAGAGGGCGCGCACGGCTACGGGATGACGCCGCTGCCCAGGCGCCAGTACGGGCTGCCCTTGAGCTGCGCCTTCACCCGCTCGATCTCGGCCGGGTTGAGCTCCATCATCACGGGCTGACGGGTCGCCGGGTCCGGCTGCTCCAAGAACCAGCGCTTGCCGGTCTTGTCGGTGAACAGCCAGATGCCGCGCGGGTCGGCGTAGACCTCCTTGAGGTCGCTCATCTTGAGCGCGCCCGTGGGGGTCTCCTCCTCTTCGACGGGCGGGACCTCCTCGGCGGGGGGCGGCTCGGGCGGCGGAGGCGGCGGGGGCGTGAGGGCCTCGATCACCTCGTCGATCTCCCAGCGGACCTCGAGCGACACGCCCTTGCGGGCGGACTCCAGGTGGCCGCGCACGCTGTCCGAGTTGTGCTCGCGGCCAAAGGCCAGCAGCTCGTCCTTGATGGACTCGCGGTCGTTGTACGAGGCGGCCTTGAGCCGAGCGACGATCGCGTCGATCTGGGCATACACGTCCACGCTTCCTCCAAACTGGGGCCAGTGGGTAATCACGCCGGACGTGGCCGTCACCGGGCGGCGCCGAATGACCACGCAGGCGCGTTGACGTCCCGTCCCAGATCAGGGCCGGTCCGACGTGGGTTTCGACAGCTTGTCAGCCGCCACCCTCCATAGTGTGTCGGCGTTCCCGCACGATCCGCTCCAGGACGATACGACAGCGCCCTCGCGACCGACCGTCGCCCCGTGGCACGGGGGATGCGAAGGTCGCGCGTCCGGAGGATCGCTTGCGCTCCATGCTGCTGATGACCGTCGTGTTCGCCGCGTCCGCGATGGCGTGTGGCCCCAAGGCCCCTGGCTCGCTGTCCGAGGCCGCGGAGCGGATCGACTGGGCTGGGACGCCTCGCCTGCCCTCTCCCGACGCGGGCGCCTATGCCGACGGCGCCGAGGCCCCGCGCGACCCCGCGCTCAACGCGCTGCTGCGCGGCAAGCACCACGACGGCGCGCTCGCCGGCGCCGCGTCCGCGCTCGCCCTGGCCGCCGCCGAAGGGGTGGGTGGCCTGACCCGCTGGGAGCTGCGCGAGGCCGCCTGGCGCGCCGGCTGGCCCTACCCGGTGGCCGACGCCCGCGCGTGGTCGGTCGGCGACGGCCTCACTCCGCCCCGCGACCTGCTGACCTGGGTCGAGCAGATCCCCGCCGACGAGCCGATGTCGCTGGTCCGCGCCCGCGGCCGTGACTCCGACGAGTGGGTCGGCATGGCCGGTTGGCCGCCGGTGCAGCTGGGCGCGCTGCCGCGCGTGGCCAACCTGGGCGCGCCGCTGCTGCTCCCGCCCGTCCCGGGCGGTGTCTGGCGCGCGGCCGACGCGTCGGGCGCCTTGAGCGAGGGCAGCTTGGAGAAGGGCGGCAGCATCCTGCTGTCCAGCTCCGGCGAGTGGCTGGTCCAGGTGGTCCAGGGCGACAAGGAGGTGGCGCGCTTCCCGGTCTACGTAGGCGTGAACCCCGCCACCACGCCGCTGCTCCGCCTCCCCAACCCCATGCCGCAGCCCTCGTCCGGGCCGGACGCCGACGCGCTCGCGCGCGCGCTGCTCGACCACGTCCGCAACGCCTACGGCCGCCCCACGCTCAGCGCGTCGCCCATGTTCGACGCGGCGGTGCAGCAGTACATGCGCAACCCGGCGGCCGGCTCGGCGGCGGCCCTGTCGGCGATTGGGTTTCGCGGGGCCAAGGGCATCGTCTGGGCCTGCGACGACGTCACGGTCGAGAACTGCTTCGACAACTGGGTGTGGGACCTGCGCCGCCGCGAAGGCCTGATGTCGACCACCTACGACAGCTACGGCCTGCAGACCTCGCTCGACGGGTCGGGCGTACACCTCACCTTGCTGCTGGTCGACGCCGAGAGCGGATGATTGCGGCGCCCCGCGCGGCGGTTGCGGTTACGGGGCGCGCCCGCAAGGAGGCGCCGTGAGGGTGGCGATCGGTCTCGGCGCCAGCATCGGCCCGCGTAGAAGGGTGCTCGAACGCACCGTCCGCGCGTTTGCGTCCGGTCCTGAGACCCGCCTGATCGGGGTGTCTCGCTGGTACCGCAGCCCGCCCATGCGCGGCGGCACCGCGGTCGGCTGGTTCCTCAACGGCGTCGCGCTCTACGAGACCACCCTGTCGCCCGCGACGCTGCTGGACCGCTGCCGCGCGCTGGAGACCGCGTCCGGTCGTCGCCGCGCCCGCTACTGGGGCGATCGCCCGCTCGACCTCGACATCCTCGTGATCGAGGGCTTCACGTCGACCGAGCCCGCGCTGGTGGTCCCACACCCGGGCATCCTCGATCGCCCGTTCGTCTGGTGGCCCCTGCGCGAGGTCTGGCCAGACGCCCTGCCCGGCCTGTCCGAGCGCACCCACCTGCCGTCGGGCATCGTCGCCGTGGGGGCGTTTGCGCCCGCGCGCGGCCCGGCGTAAACGCCCCTCCCTTCCAGAACTGGAGCCCCCCATGAAGCTCTTCCTCGACAGCGCGAACCTCGATCACATCAAGGAAATCCACGGCTGGGGCGTCCTCGCGGGCGTCACCACCAACCCCTCCCTGATCGCCAAGGAAGGCAAGGACTTCATCGCGACCATCCACCAGATCTGCGAGATCGTGCAGGGTCCGGTGTCGGCCGAGGTCGTGGCTCAGGACACGGCCGGCATGGTCAAGGAAGGCCGCCTGCTCGCCAAGCTGCACGAGCACGTCGTGGTCAAGGTCCCGCTGATCCCCGCGGGCCTCGCCGCCACCCGTCAGCTCGCCGACGACGGCATCCGCGTCAACGTGACGCTGTGCTTCCAGTCCAACCAGGCGCTGCTCGCGGGCCTCGCCGGCGCCGCCTACATCTCGCCGTTCGTCGGCCGCGTGGACGACGTCAGCGGCGAGGGCATGGCCCTCATCCGCGAGATCGCCGAGATCTACTCGATGGACCCGGACATCCAGACCCAGGTGCTGTCGGCCTCCATCCGCCACCCGCTGCACGTCGTGCAGTCGGCGCTCGCGGGCGCGGACGTCGCCACCATCCCCTACGACGTCTTCAAGAAGCTGCTCGCCCACCCGCAGACCGACTCGGGCAACAAGAAGTTCCTCGAGGACTGGGCGACCGTCCCCAACAAGGACATCGTCGGCCGCATGACCGACTGGCTGGCCGGCAAGCGCTGATCGTCCGCGGCGCGCCCGTCGGGAGGCATGAGCCCACCCGACGGGCGGCGCGCGTCAGTCGGCGATCGCGGCGAACCCAACCTCAAGGTCGGCCAGGATGTCCTGGATCGACTCAAGGCCCACCGACAGGCGCACCATGCCCGGGTGCACGCCCGCTGCAGCCTGCTCCGCCTCGGTCAGCTGGCTGTGCGTGGTGGACGCCGGGTGGATGACCAGGCTGCGCGCGTCGCCGATGTTGGCGACGTGGCTGTGCAGCTCGAGCGCCTCGACGAACTTCTGGCCCGCCGCCTTGCCGCCGCGGACGTTGAACGCGAGCACCGAGCCGTAGCCGCGGCCGCCAAAGTAGCGGCTGGCGCGCTCGAACCAGGGGCTGGTCGGCAGGCCGGCATAGGACACCGACTCCACCTCGGGGCGGGCCGCCAGGAACTCCGCGACCTTGTGCGCGTTGCTCCAGTGGCGCTCCATGCGCAGCGACAGCGTCTCCAGGCCCTGGAGGAGGAGGAAGGCGTTGAACGGCGAGATCGCCATGCCCAGGTCGCGCAGCAGCTGCACGCGCGCCTTGAGGATGTACGAGCCCGCGCCCAGCGCCGGCCAGTAGGCCAGGCCGTGGTAGCTCGGGTCAGGCTGCGTGAAGTTGGGGAAGCGGCCCGACGCGCTGAAGTCGAACTTGCCGCCGTCGGTGATGGACCCGCCGAGCGACGTGCCGTGGCCACCGACGAACTTGGTCAGCGAGTGCACGACGATGTCCGCGCCCAGGTCGAGCGGGCGGATGCCGTACGGGCTGGGGACGGTGTTGTCGACGATCAGCGGCACGCCGATCTCGTGCGCCACCTTGGACACGCCCTCGATGTCGAAGACGTTGTTGCGCGGGTTGGAGAGCACCTCGCCATAGAAGGCCTTGGTGTTCGGCCGCGCCGCCGCGCGCCACTGCTCCAGGTCGTCCGGATCTTCGACGAACGTGACCTGGATGCCCATCTTGGGGAGCGTGTAGTGGAACAGGTTGTACGTGCCGCCGTACAGCGCCGGCGACGCGACGATGTGGTCGCCCGCCTCGGCGAGCGTGAGGATGGCGAGCGTCTCCGCCGCCTGGCCCGACGACACCACCAGCGTACCCGGCAGGCCGATCGCCGTGGTGACGCCGCCCTCCAGCGCGTTCAGGCGAGCCTCGAGCGCGCCTTGCGTCGGGTTCATGATGCGCGTGTAGATGTTGCCGACCTCAGCCAGCGCGAACAGGTTCGCCGCGTGCGCCGAGTCACGGAATTCGTAGCTTGTCGTCTGGTAGATCGGCACCGCGCGCGCGCCCGTCGTGGGGTCGGGGTCACCGCCCACGTGGATCTGCCGCGTCTCGAAGCCCCAGTTTTCCCGCGAAATCCCACTGACTTTCTGCGTCATGCACTGTCCTTATTGCCGTACGAAGGCGGCTTTCCGTGGTAGCAGAGCCGCGCGCTTCAGACAAGCGACGTTCGTGAGAAAGAGACAAGTCGGGAGGGACGCGCGCCTGCTACGGCTTGTGCATCCGCATGAGCCCTTCCTGCGCCAGCGACGCGACCAGCCGCCCCTGACGGTCGAAGAAGCGCCCGAACACCAGCCCGCGCGAACCTGACGCCGACGGGCTGTGCACCTCGTAGAGCAGCCAGTCGTCAAAGCGGAACGGCCGGTGGAACCACATGGCGTGGTCCAAGCTGGCGATCTGCAGGCCGGGCGTCACCCAGCTCACGCCGTGCGGCATCATCGCGGTGGTGAGGAAGTTGAAGTCGCTCGCGTAGGCCAGCAGGTACTGGTGCACCGCGGGGTCGTCGGGCAGCGGGCCGCTCGCCTTGTACCAGAGCTGGCGGGACGCCGGCAGCTTCTTGGGGCGCAGCGGGTCAGACGGGTCGACCGGGCGGATCTCCACCGGGCGGTCGGCAAGGGCGACTCGCTTGAGCACGTCCGGCAGCCGGTCGCCGACGAGCACGGCCAGCTGGTGCTCCGACAGGAGCGTGTCCGGCTCAGGCGCGGCGGGCATCGGGTCCTGGTGGTCGAACCCGTCCTCCACCGTCTGGAATGAGCACTCCAGCGTGAAGATCGCCTCGCCGCCCTGGATGGCGACCACGCGGCGGGTGGTGAACGTGCCGCCGTCGCGGATCGGGTCCACCTCGTAGACCACGGGCAGCGTCGCGTTGCCTGGACGCAAGAAGTACCCGTGCAACGAGTGGACGGGACGATCGGTCGGCACGGTCTGGGCCGCCGCCGACAGCGCCTGACCCACCACCTGCCCGCCGAACACGCGCCCCCAGCCCAGGTCCTGGCTGTGGCCGCGGAACAGGTTGCGCTCGATGCGTTCGAGGCGAAGCAGCGTCAGCAGCTCGGTGAGGACGTCGCGCATGGGAGCCTCCGAAGGCCCACCTCTAGCGCGGCCGCCGTCGGCCCCGCCCCGTTCGGGACGAGAACCGACGCGCGGGCCTCAGAGCACGTCGGTGTCGCCCGTGTCGACCGTCTCACAGATGGCGTAGGCCTCCTCCTTGCACCCCTTGCCCAGCAGCAGGGTGGCCGGGCCGAGCAGGTTGCAGATCTGGACCTGATCGCGGCACACGGCCTCGTCGTCCGGGTCCGAGCACGCAGAACAGCCAGTCTTGGCGCAGCCAGTCGCGAGCAGCGCCAGGCCGAGGATGAGGGTCCGCATCAGGTTCTCCAGCGGGGCAAGGTGAGGCGCCCCGCCGCGGGCTAACGCGCGCAGATCGAGGCGCCACGGCGCTGTTCGGAGTCCGGACGCACCACAGAACTAGGGCTTGCAGGCCGCGATCGCCGTGGCGATGGCCTTGAGTCCGTCTTGGCTGGCGCAGTCGCCCGCCGTGTAGGCGTCGGCGATGCAGGCGTAGTACGCGTCCGACAGCGTGCCGCCGTTCGGGCAGGCCGTGGCGAGGTCGTAGCCTTCCGGGGCGTCGGAGTCGGTGGCGCCGTAGCACTCGGCGACCGCGTCCACGTAGGACGAGCAGGCGTCCTTCTTGTTGCAGCCAGCGACGCTGAGCGCCGCGAGGGTGGACAGGGCGAAGACGCTCAAGCGCATGAAGGCTCCCACAATGGCCGCACAGGGCATGGACAAGACACGGCAGCGCGCCAGGGAACCCCTGCGCCCACCACCGCCCGGCCTCTACCCCAAAACCGTCACGGCGTCGCCGAGCAGGTGGCCAGGTCGATCGCCACCGGGTCCGACGTGTAGGTGATCGTCGGGTCGGTCACGCCGGTCAGATCGGGCAGATCGCAGTGCGTGATCACAAAGCCGCAGTCGGCGGTGCACTCCGTCCCGTGGCTCTCGATCACGGCCTCGGCGTGCACGGTGACGACCGAGCCCTCCAGGCTGGCCGTGCAGCTCGACGACACCAGCGTGTCGCAGGACGACGAGAGACAGGCCCCGAAGTCCACGGTGACGTCGGTGCCGTCCACGCAGACGGACCCTTCGTCGGTGAGGGTCTTGGTGGTGTAGGGGTCCGAGCAAGCGGACAAGGCGAGCAGCAGCAACATCGGGCGCATCTTCCCTCCAGGTGTCAGTCAGCCGAGCACGGCGCGTGCCGCGCGGTGAAACCCTCGTCCCAACTGCATCTGCTCCGGGACCGGCCCCCACGACCGCGACATCTGCGTCACGGTGTAGCGGTCGAACGCGTCCAGGCTTCGTCGAATCGCGGCAATCTCATACGTAGATATCCCGACTGACCTCGCACTCTGGTACTGTCGACCGCGCGGCGGACGCCGTCCACGGATCGGTGATGACCCTACGAGAGACAACGCTGGATCAACGCCTCGCCTTCGTGCGGGCGTGCCCCGATCTTGCGGGGGTGCCGGACGACGCGCTCCGCGCTCTCGCTGAGCGTATGCGGGCCTATTCGTACCCGGCGAACCACGTCTTCCACGAGATCGACATCGCGCCGACGCTGTGGACCCCGCGCCTTGTCGTCCACGGCTCGGTCTCCTTGGACGAGGACGTCTCCAGGCCGGGACAAGGCCAGCACCTCGGCGTGGGCTCGCTCTTCGGCCTGGCCGGCTTCGGGCACTGGGCGGCCACCAGCATCAAGGCGCTGAACTACGACCCGACCTGCCACGGCGCGCGGGCCTACGCGCTCGACCCGGTCTGGGTGCTGGAGCTGAACTACGCCGACTTCGGGGCGGTGACGTCGGGCATCTCCGGGCGCGTCCTGCGCGAGCGGCTGCTCATGCTGCACACCCGCATGCGCCTCAACCCGCTCCTCGTCACCGGCATGCGCTCAGCACCACAGCTGGCCCGCGTCAGGCCGGACCTGCTCCTCCGCCTCACCTCCGGCTCCATCCTGGACACGGTCTCCGCCGGTCGGACGGTGCTGTCCCACGGCGAGGTCCCTGAAGAGGCCATCCTCGCGCTGCAGGGCCGCTTGGCATGCAGCCACCACGGCGGCTCGGTTCCGGGCGGCGTGGACGGATCGGACGCGGGCACCATGGCCGGGCTCCGGGAGCTGCTGGACGGCACCCCGATGGCGGCCGAGATCCAGTGCCGCGAGGAGGCCCTGATCCTGCGCATCCCGCGCGCGTGCTTCATCCGCCTCCTGCGCTCTTCCCCGGACTTCCGGCGCTCGATCCTGCCTTGGATCGAAGGGTCGGCCGCCGGATGACGCAGCCGATCTGGAAGAACGGGGTCAAGATCCTCCTCGTCACGGCGCCGCCGGACGCGATGAAGATGCTGCCGCTTCAGCCGATGATCCGGCTGCTCGTCGACCGCATCGCGCACACGCTGCGCGACCGCGTCTGGACCGTCAGGCTTCAGTGGGGTCCCCCGTCGACCGCGACGAGCGTCGCCGGGCAGATCGCCGCGGGCGCCACCGTGCAGGCGGCCGTCTCCAGCCCGACGCCGCCGCCGCGGACCCTGGTGCTCGACCCGAACGGGCGCGTGTCCGGTCAGCTGCACCAGTTCCTGGCTGCGTTTGATCAGACCTACGGCGACGAGCTCGACCTGCTCGTGCTCGATCCGACGGAGCTGTTCTCGCAGCGTCCGACCGAGGTCAACCACCTGATCGTCGCGTCCATGCGCGCCCTCGAGGTCGGCGTCTGCGTCAGCTACCTGGTGTCGACCGCCGCAGAGTGGCACGCCGCCGCGTTCGACCTCGGGCCGACCAACGACATCGAGATCCTGCCGACCGTGCTGCTCCGGCCGATGCCCATCCCCGACCACGTCGGCGAAGACGTCATGGCCTACACGGACAAGCTCACCACGGCTTGGTCGTCCGCGCAGAACATGATCGACGCGCTGTCCGTGGCGCCGCTCGTGCGCATGCGCGAGGGCATTCAGGCCACGGTCAGCCTGTGGGAGGCCGGGTTTGTGTTCCTGCGCACCGGCGCCGGCAGCGCAGAGTTCGACCTCAACGACGCGTGGCCGATCAACGCGATCAAGCTGCGCGTCCCCTTCTCGCTCCTCGAGTACCTCACGGAGCGCCGCGGCCCCGTCGCGTGGGACGAGCTTCCCATCCCCGGTGAGGCCCAGGACCAGGCCGAGAGCACGTTCGGGCGGTGGGCGCGCGGCGTGACGGCGCGGCGCGTGGGTGTGGCGCTCGGCGGCGGCGGCGCGCTGTCCTACGTGGCCGTGCCGCTGCTCCGCGACCTGAAGGCCGCCGGCATCCCGGTCGACATCGCCACGGGCTGCAGCTTCGGCGCGATCGTCTGCGCGTACTACTCCACCTACGGCGACCAAGGCCTAGACCGCATCGTCAAGCACTGGTACGCCGCGCAGACCACCGTGCTGTGGGGCTTCGTCACGTCGATGCCCTTCCAGTTCTGGCTCGACGTCGACCTGGGGTTCCGGCAGATCCAGGACCTCGAGATCAACTTCGTCCCTGTCGCGACCGACGCGCGCTCCGGCCTGGAGTGGCCGATCCGCGCGGGCGTCATCGGCCAGACGTGCTCGGCCAGCGGCGCCGTGCCTCCGCTCGCCCCCACCTACGAAGGCACCCGCCGCCTGCTCGACGGCGCCATCGCGGCCGAGGTCCCCGCCGCGATCGCCGTGTTCTCCGGCTCGAACATGGTGATCGGCTGCAACGTGATCCCGTTGGCCGCAGACACAGGCGCCGAGCCGGACCTCTTCCCACGCCCGTTCTGGACGGCGGTGCGCTCGCTCAACCCGATGCGGAGGCTCTACGACTTCTCGCGCGCGTACGAGATGCTCTACCGGCAGTGCTCCGCGAGCCAGGCCGAGTGGGCCAACGTCACCTTCGTCGCTACCACGCAGAACACGTCCGCAGGCGACTTCTGGAAGGCCCGCGAGATCATCGACGAGGCGAAGGTGAGCCGGAACATGGCCTTCGCGGTGGACCAGGCGCGGCAGGTGTGGCTTGAGCTGCAGCTGCACACCGCCGAGCGCGTACGCTTCAAGGACGTCGGCGACGACGTGTTCCTGGTCGGCGACGGGACCATTGCCGGGCCGGAAGCGGGCGACGTCGGCTTCATCGAGGACGACGTGCTGCTCCCGGCGTCGACCGCGTTCCTCGTCCGCGTCGCCCACTTCCTGCGGGACGCCCCGTGGGCGCGGCTGATCGTCCACGTCTGGTGCACGGGCGAGCGCAACGGCGCGCCGCCCGCGGAGGCCATCGCGCGGCGCGACGTGGTCGTCGCCGCGCTGCTCAACGCCGGCGTCGAGTCCGACCGGCTGGCCCCCTGCATCCACTTCGGGCTCGCGCTCGCACGCGAGAGCAACCACATCGACCTGCAGCTGCGACTGGACGAGTCGGGCGCACCGCAGGCGCCGTCGCGCCGATACGAGCTCGCGTCATGACCGCCGCGCTTGACGGCTTCCTGCCCGAGGCGATGCGCACGCGCCTGGCCCACGACGGAACGCCGCGCGCCGAGCGCATCGGCGTGGCGATGCTGTTCATCGACGTGTCGGGCTTCACGCGCCTCACCGAGACGCTCGCGGCGCAGGGGCCCGAGGGCATTGAGACGCTGACGCGCGCGTTGAACGAAGGCTTTGGCCGCCTGATCGACCGCGTGCACCAGCACGGCGGCGACGTGGTGAGCTTCGCAGGCGACGCGCTGTCGGCCGTCTGGAACACCATCGACGACGAGTCCGCCGCGGACGCCCTCGCGCGCTGCGCCCGCTGCTCGCTGCTGCTGCAAGAGGAGAGCCGGTCGTGGGAGCTCTCCGGCGGCGTACGACTCTCGCTGCGTATCGCCGCCGCGTTCGCGCCCGTGCACCTGGTCAGCCTGGGCCGCGCCGGCACGCGCAGGCTGTTCTTCCCGACCGGGCCCGCGCTCGCGCAGATCGCCGTCGCCCTGCCCGCGGCCGACCCCGGTGACGTCGTCGTGTCCGCCGAGGCCGCCGCCGCGCTGGGCTCCGTCGCGCGAACGCAGCCCAAGGGCGCGGCGAGGCGCCTGGAGTCGGTCACCCCCGCCGGGCCGCCGCGACCGCTCACGATCACCCAGGTGGAGGACGCGCACCTGCCCGACGTGCTCACGCTCGTGCCGCGCGCGATCCGCTCGGTGCACGTCGCCGGGCCGGTCGAGTGGATGGCCGAGCTCCGACGCGTGACCACCGCCTTCGTCGCCCTGCCTCAGTACGACCTCACGCAGCCGTGGGGCGTGGAGGCGATGGACGCCGTCGTGCGAACGGTCCAGGGCTTCGTCGACCGACTCGACGGCGACATCGACAAGATCGTGGCCGACGAGAAGGGCACGACGCTCATCGCGGCGTGGGGCCTCCCCAAGAGCACCCACGAGGACGACCCCTCCCGCGCGCTGCGCGCGTGTCGGCTCATCCAGCGTGAGCTCGCGCGGTTCCCCGGCGGCGGCTCAGTCGGCATGTCCACAGGCGACGTGTACTGCGGCGCGATCGGCGGCGCGCGCCGCGAATACACCATGATGGGCACCACCATCAACCGCGCGGCCCGCCTGCTCCAGCAGTCCGCCAGTCGTCTGCTCTGCGACGTGAACACGCAGCAGGCCGCGCGCACCGACGCCGGGTTCGTCGAGATCGAACGACTGACGGCGAAGGGGTTCGCCGAGCCCATCCGCGCGTTCGTGCCCTCGGGCGACCGCAGCAACGCCCCCGCGCGCAAGACCGACAAGCTCGTCGGCCGTGAGGCCGAGCTCGCGCGCCTGTGCGGGATCGTCGACGAGTACCGGACCACGTCGCGCGGCCAGACCGTCCTCGTGGAAGGTGAAGGCGGGATCGGCAAGTCACGGCTGGTGCTCGAGCTCCGCAAGCACTGCGAGTACTCCGGCGCTGAGGTCCTCCAGACGAGCGCCGACCGCATCGAGAGCACCACGCCCTACCAGGCGATCGGCCCCGCGATCGCGCAGCTCTGCCGCCTCCCAATGGACACGGACCTCGCGCGCACCGCCCTGATGGAGCGCCTGGGGACCGACCCGGTCCGTCGCGACCGCGCGCCGCTCCTCAACGACGTCCTGCGCTTGGGCATGCCCGAGAACCCGTTCACGATGGGCCTCAACGA
>CANJMY010000044.1 GCA_947475315.1 Pseudomonadota bacterium
AGCACCACCGCCATCTCCATGCGACCAAAGCCCCACCCGCCGTGGTCGGCCGGGATGAGGATGGAGGTCCAGCCCTGCTCGCCCACGATGCGCGACCAGGCGTCCGCGTTGTACGCGCCGTCCTGCTCGGTCATGGCGTGCGGACCAGGCAGCTCCGCCAAAAACGCCCGCGCCGCGTCGCGCAGCGAGATCTGCTCGTCGGAGAGGGCGAACTTCATCCGAGACGCTCGATGATCGTGACGTTGGCCTGGCCGCCGCCCTCGCACATGGTCTGCAGGCCGTAGCGGCCGCCCGTGCGCTCAAGCTCACCCAGGAGCGTGGTCATGAGGCGCGCGCCGGTGGCGCCGAGCGGATGGCCGAGCGCGATCGCGCCGCCGTTCGGGTTCACGCGCGCGGGGTCCGGCTTGATCTCCTTCATCCACGCGAGGACGACGGAGGCGAAGGCCTCGTTGATCTCGATCGCGTCCATCTGGTCGATCGTCATGCCGGCGCGAGCGAGCGCGTACTGCGTGGCGCGGATGGGCGCGGTGAGCATCCAGACCGGATCATCGGCGCGCACCGAGATGTGGTGGATGCGCGCGCGCGGCTTGAGGCCATGCGTCTTGACCGCCGCCTCCGACGCGATGAGGATGGCGGCGGCGCCGTTGGAGATCTGGCTCGCGGCGCCCGCGGAGTGCAGACCGTTGGGGATGACCGGCTGCAGCTTGAGCATGGCCTCCAGCGTGGTCTCGCGCCGCGGGCCCTCGTCGGCGGTCATGCCGTCGATCGGGGCGATCTCGTGGTCGAAGCGGCCCTCGTCCTGCGCGCGGATGGCGCGGCGGTGGCTCTCGTAGGCGAACGCGTGCAGGTCGTCCTTCGACAGGTCCCACTTCCGCGCGATGTTCTCGGCCGAGTAGAACTGGTTGACCTCCTGCCCGCCGTAGCGCGCCTGCCAGCCCTTGCTGCCGGAGAACGGATCCGGGAAGCCGAGCGCCTGACCCGCGACCATGGCCTGGCCGATGGGGATCATGCTCATGTTCTGCACGCCGCCCGCGACGATCAGGTCCTGCGTCCCGCTCATCACGGCCTGCGCCGCAAAGTGAACGGCCTGCTGCGACGAACCGCACTGACGGTCGATGGTGGTGCCCGGCACGTGGTCGGGCAGGCCCGCCGCGAGCCAGCAGGTGCGCGCGATGTCGCCGGACTGCGGGCCGAGCGTGTCGACGCAGCCGAAGATCACGTCGTCCACCGCCCCGGGATCGATCCCGGTGCGCTCGACGAGCGCGCGGATCGCGTGGGCGCCAAGGTCGGCGGGGTGAACCCCGGCGAGCGCGCCCTTCTTGCGGCCGACCGGCGTGCGAACGGCATCGACCAGATACGCCTCAGGCATCCTGTCCTCCCGACATCACGAATTGCCCGACGCGGTCAGTGTGGTGGCGGACATCGCCCCACGCCGACGACAGCGTCCAGGCGCGCTTCATCCACATGTGCAGATCGTACTCGAAGGTGTAGCCGATGGCGCCGTGCACCTGGAGCGCCTTGCGCCCGGTGAACAGCGCGGCCTCGGACGCGTAGACCTTGGCCATGGACACGTGCACCGACCGGTTGGGGTGGTTCGTGTCGACCGACCACGCCGCGCGGTAGACGGCGGGGGCCGCGAACGCGATGCGCTGGAGCGCGTCGACCAGGTGGTGCTGCACCGCCTGGAAGCTGCCGATCGGCTTGCCGAACTGGCGGCGGCTCTTGCTGTACTCGACGGCCAGGTCGAGCATACGACGCGACAGGCCGACCAGCTCAGCGGCGGCGGCGAGCGCGGCGCGATCGAGCAGCTCGGTGGCGTCGGCGTCGACCGCCTCGAAGCGACCGTCGACCTTGAACGGGCGGCGCGTGCCGTCGACCGAGGTCTGCGCGACCAGGGTCGCGTCGCGCAGCCAACCGACGCGGCCGTCGCGCACGGCGAGGATGCCCGCGGCCTTGTCGGCGTCGAGCGCGTAGCCGCCGGGCTCTTCGAGCGCGACGTACTCTGCGCCCGTGCCCACCTGCGACGCCAGATCGAGCGCGCCGATCGCGGCGAGCGTCGGGTTGGTGGCGAGCGTCTCGATGAGGTTCACGGGCGCCGCGACCAGACCAAGCTCTTCAGCCAGCAGCACCCAGTCCTGGGCGCCCAGGCCCAGGCCGCCGGCGTCTTCCGGCAGGTTGATCGCCAAGATCCCCTGCTCGGCGAGCTCGGTGCGGAGCGCGGCGTCCGGCGTCTTCCACGCGGCGCGCACGCGACCGGACGGGCAGGACTCCGTGAGCGAGCTGCGCAGCGCATCGCGCATCTGGCGTTGTTCTTCGGTGAACGAGAAGCGCATCGTCTACCTCGGCAAGTCGAGCACACGGCCCGCGACGATGTTGCGCTGCACCTCGTTGGTGCCAGCGTAGATAGGTCCGGCCAGAGCGAACTCGAAGTCCAGCATCCAGTCGCCGTCGTCGACCGCGTGCGGGCTACCGCCCAGCAGCTCGGCGTCGGGGCCCAGCAGCTCCAGCGCGGTCTCGGTGAGGCGGATGTCCATCTCAGACCAGAAGATCTTGTTGAGGCTGCTGTCCGCGCCGATCTCGCCGCCCTCGATCATGCGGGTGACGGTCTGGAACGTGTAGAGCCGGTAGAGCTGCGCGTCCATCCACGCGCGGGTCACGCGGTCGCGCAGGCCCGGGTCGGGGCGGCGTTGGTACAGGTCGACCAGGCGGTCGGCCGCCTTCATGAAGCGACCGGGGCTGCGCAGCGACAGACCGCGCTCGCTGCTGGTGGTCGACATGGCGACCTTCCAGCCCTGGTTCACGCCGCCGAGCACGTTGGCGTCCGGCACGAACGCGCCGTCCAGGAACACCTCGGCGAAGGACTCGTCGCCGTCGATACGCTCGACGGGGCGGACGGTGACGCCGGGCTGGTTGAGGTCGACCAGCAGGTAGGTGAGGCCCTTGTGGCGCTCGCTGTTGGGGTCCGTGCGGAACAGGCCGTAGATGCCGTCGCAGAAGGCGCCGCGCGTGGTCCAGGTCTTCTGACCGTAGACCTTCCAGCCGCCTTCGACGCGCTCGGCGTGGCTTCGCACGCTGGCCAGATCACTGCCGGCCTCGGGCTCGCTCCAGGCCTGCGCCCACAGGCGCTCGGCGGAGGACATCGCCGGAAGGATGCGCTCCTTCTGCTCTTCGGTGCCGAACTCGAAGATGGTGGGCGCCAGAAGGAAGATGCCGTTCTGCGTGACGCGGATGGGCGCGCCCGAGCGGTAGTACTCCTCCTCAAAGATCAGCCACTCGACCAGGCTGGCGTCACGGCCACCGTACTTGGCGGGCCACGACACGACCGACCAGCGGGCGGCGTGCAGCTTCTTCTCCCACACGACGTGCTCGGCAAAGCCTTCGCGGGAGTCACCGGACTTCAGCGGCGTGCGTGGGACGTTGGCTTCAAGCCACGCGCGAGCGTCGTCGCGGAAGCGCTTTTCGGAGTCGGAGAATTCGAGATCCATCACGAGCCCTTGTTGGTCTTGGCCATGGACTTGGCGTCCTGGCCGCCGAGGTGATCGGTCGAGGTGAGCGCGTTGTGCGCGTGGGCGAAGTGGTGCAGGCCGTAGGTGGCGTCCATCACGTCGCGCAGGCCCATGCGGTCTTCGGCCTGGTTGATGGCTTTCTTGGCGAGGGCCAAGCCCATGCGCGGCATCTGAGCGATGCGACGCGCGATGTCCAACACGCTGTCGTCGAGCACGTCGCGCGCGACGACGCGGTTGATCATGCCGACCTGAAGCGCCTCGTCGGCGTTCATGCGCTCGCCGAGGAACAAGAACTCCTTGGCCTTGCGCGGGTTCATCACGAACGGGTGCGCGAAGTACTCGACGCCGGGGATGCCCATGCGCACGACAGGGTCCGAGAAGAAGGCGTCGTCGGACGCGACGATCAGGTCGCAAGACCACGCGAGCATCAGGCCGCCCGCGATGCACGCGCCGTGGATCTGCGCGATGGTGGGCTTGGGCAGGTCGCGCCAGCGGCGGCACATGCCCAGGTAGGCCTCCTGCTCGCGCACGAACGCGGACTCAGAGAGCGCCTTGTCGGCGTGGTCCCACCACAGCGTGGCGCGGCGCTCGAACGGCAGGTGGATGTCGCGCTCGGGCGTGCCGATGTCGTGGCCCGCAGAGAAGTGCTTGCCCGAGCCGCGAAGGATGATGACCTTCACCGCGTCGTCCATGGCCGCGGCCTTGAACGCGTCGTCGAGCGCGAGCGTCATCTTGATGTTCTGCGCGTTGCGCACGTCAGGCCGGTTGAGCGTGATCCGCGCGACGCCGCCTTCCAGCACCTCGTAAAGCGCCTCAGACATCAGGCCTCCAGCGTGGGCGCGCCGGGCGAGCCCAGCCGCGCGAGGGTGGCGTCCGCTTCGGCGATGATCCGATCGATCAGCTCGGCGACGCTGGGGAGCTCGTCGATGGCGCCGACGACCTGGCCGGTGGGCAGCACGCCTGCGCCCAAGTTGCCATCGACGAGCGCGGCCTTGGTCGCCATGGGCGCGTTCGCCGCCATCGCGACCTGCGCCCAGGTGAGCTCGTTCTGGCGCTTCATCAGGATGGCTTCGCGCAGCAGCCCGATCAGCGGGCCGCCCGTCTCGCGTTGGAACGCGATCGCGTAGCGCACGGCGGCGAAGAGGCGCGCGAGCGGGCGCGCGACCTCGAGCCTGTCGATCAGCGCGGTGCGCACCACACGTTGCGGCACGCCGTCGACCGCGGTGGTGACCACCGTGTCCATCAGGCCGGCCTTGACGTAGGTCTGCTTGACCGAGTCCGGCACGGTGCTGTCGCGCGTGAGCAGGAAGCGCGTGCCCATGGCCACGCCGTCGGCGCCGTAGGCGAGCGCCGCGACCAGGCCGCGACCGTCGAAGAAGCCGCCCGCTGCGATCACCGGGATGTCGACCGCGTCGCGCACGCGCGGCAGCAGCAGCGTGGTGGCGATGGCGCCCGTGTGGCCGCCGCCCTCAGCGCCCTGCGCGATCACCGCGTCGATGCCCCACTGCGCGACCTTCTCGGCGTGGCGCGGCGCGCCGACGGTGGCCATCGTGTAGATGCCCGCGTCGCGGAACTTGGAGATGACGTCCTTGCTCGGCGCGCGCGCGAAGCTGGCCACGCGCACGCCGGACTTCACGATGATGTTCGTGATCGCGTCGGTGTCGGGGTGGTCGGTGCGCAGGTTCACGCCGAAGGTGCCCTGCGTGCGCTCGCGCACCTTGCCGATGGCGGCCGTGAGCTGGTCGGGCGTCATGGTGGCGGCGGCGAGGATGCCCAGGCCGCCCGCCTCGCACGTGGCCGCGCACAGGCTGGCGCCCGCGACCCAGCCCATGCCGGTCTGCACGATCGGGACGCGCAGATCGAGCGCCGTGCACAAGCGCGTGCGGAGGACGGGGTTCACGCGGTCACCGTCCCGCGGATCTTCGCGCCGGGGTCGAGCAGCTCCAGCAGCGCCGCCTCGTCCGCGTGCGGCGCGCGCGTGGCGGGCACGTGGTCGGGGATGTGCATCGCGAAGCCGGTCGACTCGATCACCTTCTCCAGCGTCACGCCCGGGTGCACCGACACCAGGCGGATGCAGCCGTCGGTCGCGCTCACGCCCATCACGCAGAGGTTGGTGACGATGCGGCGGATCTCAGCCGCGCCGCGCGCCATGCCGACGCCCGACACAAAGTCGACGTCCGGCACGAACACGCGCGTGGAGTGATCCGGCACCCAGTAGCTGGTGGTGTGGCAGACCGTGTTGCCGGGCGCGCCGCGCGACCCGAGCAGCTGCACCTTGGGGCGCGCGTGGTCGCCCAGGCAGGAGAGGTTCTGGTTGGCGTGGCGGTCGATCTGGGACGCGCCCATCACGACATGACGGCGCGCGTTCCACAGCGTGTCGAACACGCGGCTGAACGGCATCCAGCCCTCGGGCTTGCCGTCGTCATCCACCAGCGTGGCGATGCCGTCCGACAGCACCAGATCCGGCGCGAAGGTCTTGCGCGCGAGCAGCACGCCGAGGCGCGGGATGGGCGCCATGGGGCTCGCCATGATCGCGCCGTCGCCGCGGAACAGGTCAGCGCAGGCGACCGCGCAGATGTCTCCGAGGGTGCTCATGACAGGTGCTCCTTCACGAACGCGTCCCAGGACGCCAGATCACGCGCGGAGGCGGCGTACTGCTTCTGCAGGGCCTCGTTGCGGTTGTAGTCGGGCGGACACTCGGTGAACCACGCGCCGCCAGGCGCCTCGATGACGCCGTGCACCATGGTGCGGTTGAGCAGGTGGCGGGTCAGGTCGACGTCGGCCAGCTCCAGCTTCTCGCAGCTGACGTAGGCGCGGTCGGCCGCCATGCAGAACAGGTCGTCGAAGTACGGGTCCGGCCCCAGGAACTGCGCGTTGCCGCGGGCGTCGGCGCGGTTCATGTGCACGATCGCCGCGTCCAGACGAAGCGCGGGCATGGCGACCAGCTCGGTGTGGTCGGCGTAGGGCGAGCGGATGGTCTTGATCTCGCGGTTGACGTTGAGGACGTCGGAGCCCAAGCCGGCGCGCGTGGGCAGGAAGGGAAGGTTCCACGCAGCGGCCCGCAGGCCGAGCTGAAACATGCCTTCGTCCAGCTCCATGATCTCTTCCAGCGTGCCTTGTTCGCGCGCCTTGCGGAAGTGCGGCTCAAGCGGGATGCTGTCGAGCGACACGAAGCCGAACACCAGCTTGCGGACCTTGCCGAGGGCGCAGAGGATGCCCACGTCCGGGCCGCCGTAGGACACGACGGTGAGGTCCTTCAGGCCGCTGCGGGCGATGGCCTTCACCAGCGTCATGGGCTTGCGGCGCGAGCCCCAGCCACCAATGCCCAGGGTCATGCCGTCGCGGAGCTCCGCCACGACGTCTTCGGGCGTCATCACTTGGGGGGACATCAGCCTTCCTTCTTCACGAACGCGTCGCGGGCCGCGTGGCCGTCGCCCGCGAGGTTCAGCTCGAACGTGAAGCCCTGCTCGAAGCGGTAGGACCGGTTCACGTCCACCGGATCAATGCCGTTGAGGCACTCCTTGGCGAGCTTGATCACGTTGGGGCGCTTGGCGGCGATCGACCGGGCGACCTCACGCGCGGCGGGCAGCAGCTGGTCGCGGGGCACGACCTTGAGGACCGACCCGTAGGCGTGCAGCTCGGCCGCGGTGGCGCGGGTGGCCGTGTAGACCATGGCGCGCATCTTGTGGGCCGGGACCAGCCGCGCGAGGTGCGTGGCGGCGCCGAGCGCGCCGCGGTCGACCTCAGGCAGGCCAAAGGTGGCGTCGTCGCTGGCGATGATGATGTCGGCGTTGCCGACGAGGCCGATGCCGCCGCCCAGGCAGAAGCCGTGGACCGCCGCGATCACCGGGACCTGGCACTCGTAGACGGCCTTGAACGCCGCGTGGCAGCCGCGGTTGGTGTCGATCAGGGGGCCGAAGCCTTCGACCTCCTGCATCTCCTTCATGTCGGCGCCGGCGTTGTAGCCACGGCCCGCCGCCGCGAGGATCACGACGCGGACGTCATCGCGGCGACCCAGCGCCGTGAGGGTGTCGGCCAGGTCGAACCAGTCGGTGCTGCGCAGCGCGTTCACCGGGGGGCGTTCCATCACCACCTCGGCGATGCCGTCGGTGATCGTCGTCGTCAATGCCGTCACGTACACCCCTCCGAACCGGTGGAACATGTTCTACCGATTGCAAACTAGAACACGTTCTACCAGGGCGTGCCAGCCACCGCACAGACCGTGGACAGCGTGGCCGCGACGGCGCCGTTGCCGCCTAGGAGGCCGCGGCGAGCCGCCTGAGCTCGAGCTTGAGGACCTTGCCCGACGGGTTGCGCGGGAGGGCGTCCACGAAGGCCACCCGCCGCGGAACCTTAAAATTGGCGAGCCGGTCACGGGTCCAGGCGATCAGCGCCGCCTCGTCGAGCGCGGCCTTTCGGACGACGAAGGCCATGCCGACCTCGCCCATGCGCTCGTCGGGGACGCCGATCACGGCCACCTCGCCCACCGCCGGGTGCTCCAGCAGCGCGCTCTCGATCTCGGCTGGGTAGGCGTTGAAGCCGCCCACGATGAACATGTCCTTGAGGCGGTCCGTGATCTTGAGGTTGCCGCGCTCGTCGAGCACGCCGATGTCGCCGGTGCGGAGCCAGCCGTCGACGATGGCGGCGGCGGTGGCCTCAGGGTCGTCCAGGTAGCCCTTCATCACGTTGTAGCCGCGCACCCAGACCTCGCCCGCCTCCCCGGCCGGCAGGGTGGCGCCGTCGGCGTCGACCACCTTGAGCTCGACGCCCGGAATGGCCCGACCGGAGGTGGTGGAGATGGTCTCGGCGTCGTCGTCGGCGCGACACATGGTGGCCACGCCGGTGGACTCGGTCAGGCCGTAGGCCGTGAGCACGGTGCGAAAGCCCAGCTCGTCGCGCATGCGGTGGACCAGCGACACCGGGATGCTGGCCGCGCCCGTCACCGCGAGCCGCAGCGAGGACAGGTCGCAGCCGGAGCGGTCCTTCATCAGGAGCGACGTGTAGAGCGTGGGCGCGCCGGGCAGCACGGTGACGCGGTCTCGGGGCACCTGACGCAGCACCTCGTCGACGTCGAACGAGGGCATGGGCAGCGCGGTGGCGCCCGCGATCAGGCACGCGAGCCAGCCCGCCTTGTAGCCAAAGGCGTGAAAGAACGGGTTCACGATCAGGTAGCGGTCGCCCACGGTCAGGCCCACGACCTGCGTCCAGGTGGTGAACGTCTTCACGGTCTGCCCGTGCGTGGTCATCACGCCTTTGCTGCGCCCGGTGGTGCCGGAAGTGAAGAGCACATCGGACAGATCGTCGGGCGAGACCACAACGTCGCGGAGGTCATCGCGCAGGAAACCCTCAAACTGGTCCCCAAAGACGACGACGGGCGTGTCCATTGGGTGGAGCATCGCTTGAAAGTCGAGGCCGAGGAACGGACCGGTGGTGAAGACCACCTTGGCGCCCGACCGCACGATCACGTCGCGCGCCTCAGCGCCCTTGTAGCGGGTGTTGATCGGGACCAACGCGGCGCCGGCGAGGTGGATGCCCAACGCGGCCACCACCCACTCCGGCACGTTCGGGGCCCAGATCGCCACCCGATCCCCGCGTTGCACGCCCAAGGCCTGCAGGCCCGCCGCGGCGCGACGCGCCCGAGCTTCGAGCTCGGCGAAGGTCCAGCGGACCTCGGTGGTCTGGATCGCCACCGCGGAGGGCCACGTCTTGGCCGCGTGGGCGAGGACGGCGGGGATGGTCGCGAGGTCCGGCATGCGCGCTCCGAGTCGACGGCCCATGCCCCGGTGGGCCCCGACGATCACCCCGGGCTTGTCACAAAACTGCACGTCCAACAGATAGTTGGGTCCGTAGTGAGGTCCGGTGTTGGACGTTCCATCCCCACAATTGCGACAATTCGTCGCGTGTCCGGAATTCCGGACCGAGCCACGAGCGGTGCGGTGGGCACGTTGTTTGGTATCCAGGCCACGTCATGACACTCGACCCACAGACCTTCCTGCACGGCACGCCCGAAGACATCCGTCGGCGTCTGGTTCGCTGTCTTCAAGAACAGTACGCTGGCGACATGTCTTTCTACGGCACGCTCGTCGCGGACAGCAACGGCTGGGTGATGGCGGGCGGGCTGCCGATCGGGTCAGCTGCGTTCGAGGCCAAGTGGCTGTCTTCCAACGGCGTGCGCCTGATGGATCAGGGCGTCGACATCGAGTTCTATTGGGACTTCAACGTCTTCACGCGTCACGACCGCGCGACCGAGCCGGGGCCGGTGGTGGAGGACTGGTGGAAGCCGTTCGGGATCGTGGACGTGCTCGGCATCAACGTGTGCCGGGGCAGCCGTTACCTCGGCTTCATCGGCATCTACCGCACTGAAACTTCTCCCAGGTTCACGGACGCTGACGTGAAGCGCGCCGCAGACAGCGCGCGCCTGGTTCGGCACGTGCTGGAGGCGGCCGACGCGCTCGAGTCGGCGGTCGAGGCGCCGGTCGGCGCGCACGTGTTCGACACCGATGGCGCGCTGCTGTTCACGGTGAGCGCGGCGCCGTCCGCCGCCGTGGGCGCCCGCGCGCTGGAGACCGCGGCGCGGGAGTTCCTGGCGGGCCGTGGACCCGGCGACGTGCTCGTGGGCCGCTCGCTCGTGTCGATGAGCCGCATGGTGGGCGCGACGGGCCCGGCGGCGCTCGCCATCGTCCGGCCGGTCTACGAGAGCACGATCCCGGACATCCTGCACCTCACCCGGCTGAAGCGCACCATCGCGATCTACGCGGCGGCGGGCGCGACCACGGCGGAGATCGCCGCGACCATGAACCGCAAGCCCGAGACCATCCGGGCGCACCTCAAGGAGATCTACCTTCGCTTGGGGATCAACTCGCGGGTGGAGCTGGCGGAGCTGGTCGAGCGCGCTCGGACGAACGCGCCGACCAAGTAGACGGCACGCCGCGCTAGCGGATCCAGAACGGCTGGTGGTTCGACGTGTCCGTGGCCTGGCCCGTGAGCCAGAACGCAGGCCAGCTGGGGTCGAGCCCCTGCTGAGCCTTGTTGGGGTCAAAGCCCGCCACCCAGATCTGCGGCCGACCGACGGCTTTGGTGCCGTAGGAGCGGGTGCTGCTGAACGCGAGCCAGAGGACATCGTCGTCCGGGAGCGGCGCCCAGCGCGGCCAGGAGTTGGTGAGCGCGCCCTCGCCGTTGGCGTTCGTCAGGCGAACCGCCGGGCGCTTTCCGCCCGCGTCGATCACCCACAGCTCGGCGTCCGGGTCGTTGTTGGCGTCGCCGGTCGACTGGTTGAAGGCCACCCAGTCCCCGTCCGGGGAGAACGTCGGGTAGTACGCCTTCCAGCCGTCAGCCGGCTCGAAGATCACGCGCCAAGTTCCGAAGTTCCCGTTGCCCAGGTACGGCAGGATGGCGATCTGCGACGGGCCGGAGAACTGCCAGTCCTGCTCGTGCGGGATGTTGCGGACGAACACCACCTCCTTGCCGTCCGGAGACCAGTCGACGTGCGTGGCCGTGCCGTCGTTGAGCACGTCCTTGATCAACACACCGGTGTCGGCGTCGTAGAGCTTGAGGTTGCCCATGTAGGCGCTCAGCAGCAGCCGCCCGTCGGGCGAGAAGGTCTTGAAGTTGCCCGCGGGCCACGACGTGCCCGGCGTGGAGCCGACAGGGACCGGGCCGATGACGTCCGACATGTCCCCGACGCGCTTGATGCCGAGGCCCTGGTTGCCGCCGTCGTAGGTGAACGCGATCTTGCCGTCGGTCGAGAGCACATGGCAGCCGACGCAGTGCCCACCAGACTCGGCGGGGGTCAGGAAGTTGGTGGCCGCGCCGCCCCACGGGAGCTTGATCAGCCCCGACATGGTGGTGGACCAGTAGATCACGGAGCCTTCGGCGTCCATGCGGTTCACGTGCAGGGTGCGCGGCGCCTCCTGCAGCACCGTGCCGTCCGCGAGCGCGGCCCAGAGCACGACGCTCACCTCGCCGCCCGCGTTGGTGCCCGCGATGGTCGCCCAGGTGGGGCCGTCCGCCACGAACTCGTGCTGGTCGGTGTAGACGGTCATGCTGGTGTAGTGGGACGTGAAGTCGAGGCGGTAGACAGCACCTTCCGCGGCGTTCCACTCGAACAGCAGCGAGGGCGTGTTGCGCGGCAGGTTCACGCCGTCCTGCGGGTAGACCCAGGCGCCGGTGGTGGGCACGGGCGTGGCGTCGAAGGCGCGCACGTCGATGCCGTCCGGGACGCGGTCCTCGTGGTAGCGGACCTTGAGGTCAGCCCGGCCGACGACGCCGCCGACCTCGGCGGTGATCCAGGCCTCGCCGCCGGTGAAGCCGCTGGCGGTGAACAGGCCGTCCGTGCCGATGTCGCCGATGGAGCGGTTGGAGACGGCCCACTCGACGGCGTCCGGCGGCGCGTCGGTGCCGTCGGGGAAGTGCACGGTGGCGGTGAACGGCACGGGCTCAGAGCCGTTGGGCCCGGCCACGATCTCCAGGGCGTCGGGCGCCACGGTGATCTCGAACGTGGGGCCGACCTCGAACGGGTTGGCGGCGGGGGGACCGAGACAGCCACACGCGAGCAGCGGCAACCAGCGGCGCATTAGCACTCCTCCACCATCCGTTCGTCGACAGGGACCCGCGCAGTGTATCATCCCCCGCGTCACCCCCCGGGAGAACGTGCGATTCCTCCTTCCCTGCCTGCTGCTCGCCGCGTGTGATCGCGACATCGGGATCGTCCAGAACCTGGAGACCGAGAACTTCTCGCCCGGCGAGAACCGGCCGCCCGCGGACCTGGTGTTCGTGGTCGACAATTCGCCGTCCATGAGCGAGGAGCACGCCCGCCTGGCCACGAGCCTGGACCTGCTGCTCGGCCGCGTGGTGGAGTCTGGCGCGGACATGCGCGTGGGCGTGGTGACGACCGACATGACCAGCGACGACGCGGGGATGTTCCTGGGAGGCATGTTCACGGTCGAGGATCCGCAGCTCAGCGCGCACATCGCGGCGGCGCTGGACGTGGGCACCTACGGCGCACGCGACGAGCAGGGTCTGGCCTCGCTGATCGCAGCGCTCGACGGCCGTAACGGCGACTTCCCCCGGGAGGAGGCCCGCGTGGACGCGATCTTCTTCTCCGACGAGGACGACCAGTCCGAGGGTGACACCGAGGACTTGTTCAGCGCGCTCACCGGCCCGCTCGGCGCGCGGTTTCGGGCGCACGGGGTGATCGGCGACATGCCGGCCGGCTGCTTCTCGCCCGACGGCGCGGCCGACCCGGCGGTCCGCTACGTCGACCTGATCGACCGCACCGACGGCTACGACGAGTCGATCTGCGCGTCGGACTACGGCCAGCTGCTGGAGCGCCTGGGGCTCGACATCTCCGGCATCGCCGACACGTTCCCGCTGCAATTCATCCCCGAGGTGGCGACCATCCAGGTGACCGTGGACGGCGTCGAGGTGCTGACCGACCCGGTGGACGGCTGGACCTACGAGCCCGCGCCCAACGCGGTCGTGTTCCACGGCGCGTCCATCCCCGGCGCCGGCCACCGCGTGCAGATCACCTACGTCCGGCTGTCGGGCTCCGTGGTCACACAGACCCCGTAGATCGAGATAGGTTTGGCCCGGTCACGGGTTGGATGACCGGAGGGCAAGACATGCGCGCCTGGATCCTGGTGGGACTGAGCCTGATCGGCGGCGACGCGCTCGCGGGCGACGACGTGCAGAAGGTCACCTGGGACCTGCTGATCGACGGCCACAAGGTGGGCACGCGCACCGCCACCGTCACGACCGAGCGCAAGGGCGACGAGTCCACGCGCGTGATCGAGTCGTACACGCAGGTGAACGCGACGCTCGGCCCCATCTCGCTGGCCTGGCGGCAGCGGCTGACGAGCGTGTCGGACCGGGTGCCGGCGTCGTTTCAGTCCAAGCTCGACGAGAACGGTGACCCGCGGAACGTGTCGGTGCGCTGGCAGTCCGAGGGCTGGTCGGTCAGCCTGGGCGACCGGCGCGGCAACCGCACGCAGGTGGTCGCGCCCTACCAGATCGACCTGTCGACCGCCGACCTGATCGACCCGGGCAGCCGCTGGCGCCTGGACCGCTACACCCACGTGAAGGTGCTGTCGGCCGAGACCGGCGACATCTGGGAGGGCCCGGTTGAGGCGCTCGGGTCCGGCACGGTGGAGATCGGTGTGAACCCGGTGGCGGTCGAGGGATGGGCGTGGACCAGCCCCGAGGGTCGCTCCACGTTCTGGTACAGCGACGACGGCTGGCTGGTTCACTACGAGATGCGCGTGCTCGGCCACACCGTGGAGGGCGTGCTGACCCAGGCGCCACCCGCCGGTCCGGACGCGTTCGCCGTGTCGACCGGCAACCCCAAGGTCGAGGTCCTGGACCTGTAGTCGTTACGCGTCCGTGGTCACGCGGAACGCGAAGGACTTGAGGTAGCGGGTCTCCGGCACGTTCGACAGCACGGGGTGGTCCGACGCCTGCTGGCCGCGGTGCACCTCGACCGCGCGGCGGCCGCAGTCGCGCGCGGCCTTCATCACGGCGTCGAGGAAGCGCGCCTCCTCCACATGGTACGAGCAGCTGGACGTGAAGAGGAAGCCACCGTCCTCCACCAGCGTCATGCCGAGCGCGTTGATCTCGCGGTAGCCGTGGAGCGCCGCACCGGCCGCCTTGCGCTGCTTGGCGAACGCGGGCGGGTCGACCACCACCGCGCCGAAGCGACGACCGCGCGCGACCAGACCCTGCAGCGTGAGCTTGGCCTCGGCGGCGATGGCGTCGAGCTTGCCGCCAAAGCCGTTCGCGTCGGCGTTGGCGAGGGCGCGCGCACAGTTGTCGGCGTCGCTGTCGATGACGGTGGCGTGCGTGGCGCCGGCGGCGAGCGCGTGCAGGGCCCAGCCGCCGGTGTTCGCGTACACGTCGAGGACCGTGCGGCCGACGCAGATGGGCGCGGCCCAGCGCTTGTTGTCGAGCTGGTCGAAGAAGTGGCCGGTCTTCTGCCCACCGAGCGGCTGGGTCGAGAACTTCACGCCGAACTCGTCGAAGTGGACTACGTCCGGCACCTCGCCGAACCACACGCCGCGCTCAAGCTTGAGGCCTTCGAGCTCACGGACCTTGGCCTCGTTGCGCAGCACGACGCCCACCGGGGCGAACACGTTCTGCAGCGCCTCGGCCAGCAGGTGCTTGCGGACTTCCATGCCGATGGTGGTGATCTGCACGGACAGCACGTCGCCGTAGCGGTCGACCACCAGGCCGGGCAGGCCGTCGGACTCGCCGAACACCACGCGCATGCTCTGGCGGCCCGGGTACACCGCCTCGCGCAGCGACAGCGCGCGGCGCAGCCGGTCCTCGTAGAACACGACGTGGTCGAGGTCCTCCTTTCGGCGGCGCGACAGGATGCGGATGGCGATCAGCGAGCGCGGGTTGGCGTAGCCGCGGCCCAGGAACTTGCCCTTGGCGTCCATCACGTCGACCATGGCGCCGGGGACCAGCTTGGACACGTCGTCGGCGATCTCGTTGGAGAAGACCCACGGGTGGCCGCTCGCGACGCGCTCGTCGTGGTGAGAGCGCAGCTTGACTTGGGCGACGTCGGACATGGGGTGCTCCAGGGCCGCCCGCCCTAACGCGCCGCTCGCCCCGCACGCCGGTCGGCGGTCGGATACCTCGGGGGACCGGAGGGAGACTTGGTTCAACCGACCCACGTGGATGAGCACGGCGCCGCGCGCATGGTCGACGTGACCGACAAGGCGATCACCACCCGCAAGGCGGTGGCGGAGGGCCGGATCTCGCTGTCGGCGGACGCCCTGCAGGCGGTGCGCGAGCAGGCCGTAAAGAAGGGCGACGTGCTAGCGACGGCGCGGTTGGCGGGAATCCAGGCGGCCAAGCGCGCGAGCGACCTGATCCCCTTGTGCCACCCCATCCCGATCACAGGCGTGGACGTGCAGATCACCGTGTCGGACGACCCGCGCGAGGTGATCGTGCGCGGATCCGTCACCGCGTCGTGGCGCACCGGGGTGGAGATGGAGGCGCTGACCGTGGTGAGCGCCGCCCTGCTGACCGTGTACGACATGCTCAAGGCGATCGACCGCGGCATGGTCATCGGGGGCGTGCGGCTGCTGGAGAAGTCTGGCGGGCGCAGCGGCGACTGGACGGTCACGCCGTGACCAAGCCCAACTGGCGCGAGCACCTGGACGCGGTCCTGCCCACCATCCTGGGCCACCGCGAGCCGCCGCCCTGGGCCAAGCGCTGGACCACGCCCGTGCGCTGGGGCTGGGTCTACCTGCGCGCGCTCGCCCGCCACCGCGTGTCCGTGACGGCGGCGGGCCTAGCCTACACCACGCTAATCGCGCTGGTGCCCCTCTTGCTGCTCGTGTTCGGCGCGCTGCACGCGACCGGCGTGCTGGAGCGCGAGCACGAACAGATCACGTCGTTTGTGCTGAGCTCGTTCCTGGGTCGCATCCCTGAGGTGCGCGACGTGTTCCTGCCGGGTCTGCTGGCCGCCAACCTGCGCCCGGTGGGTCTGGTCGGCATCGTCGGCTTGGCGACGGTGGCGTGGAGCATGTACGTCCAGAGCGAGTTCGCCTACAACACCATCTTCGGCGCGCCGAACACGCGCACGTTCCTCCGCCGTGTGGTGATCTTCTACGTGGGCATGACGGCGCTGCCGGTGCTGGGCGTGGCGGCGTTCGCGCGCATCTACGGCGTGTTCAGCGCGACGGGCGGAACCTGGGGCTCCACGATCGCGTCGCTGCTGCTGGAGCAGCTGGTGCTGATGGCGGCGCTCAAGGGCTTCCCCACGGTGCCCGTGCGCTGGTCGTCGGCGGCGTGGGGGGCCGCGGTGTCGACCGCGCTCTTCCACCTCACCAGCGTGGCGTTCGGGCTGTACCTGGGGATCTTCGCGGCCACGAGCCCGGCGGCGGTGATCTACGGGTCGCTGGGCGCCATCCCGGTCTTCCTGCTGTGGCTGTACTGGTCGTGGGTGTCGGTGCTGCTGGGCGTGGAGGTGGCCGCGGTCAACGAGAACTACGCCAACCTGTTCGAGGCCGAGGTGAGCAGCGCGTTCGAGGAGGAGCACGGCGCCCACGGTCCGGGGCTGGAGGCCGCGCTCGTCGCCGCGGCGGTGATCGCCGACGAGTTCCTGGCGGGCCGACCGGCGCCCAACGACGCCACGATCGCGCACCGCACGGGCCTGCCTCCCCGCTCCGCGCGCAGCGTCCTGGGCACGCTGACCCGCGCGAACGTGGTGCTCAAGGCGGAGGCGGGCTGGACCATGGCGCGCTCGCCGGACCACATCCCGCTGTCGGAGATCGGCGCTGCCTGGCATGGCCGGTCGGCGCCGAGCACCGGGCGCGGCCCCCTGCTGGATGGCGTGCGCCACGAGATCGACGCGGGTCTGGCGGGCACCTTGGCCGACGCCGTGAAGCGCTGGCCGATCCACCCTCTCCCGGATCCGCCCCAGGCCGGTTAGATGGCGCGGCTTCGGAGCCCACCATGGCGATCCTCTCCATCCTGACCGCCCCCAACGCCATCCTCGCCCGCAAGGCGCGCGACGTGCGCGACGACGAGTTCGGCGAGGCGCTCGACGCGCTCTGCGACGACATGGCCGAGACCATGTACGAGGCCCCCGGCGTGGGCCTGGCCGCCCCGCAGGTGGGCGACGGCCGCCGCATCGTGGTGATCGACGCGGGCGAGAAGGCGGGCGGCGTGCTGCTCAAGATGGTCAACCCCACGATCGTCGCGCGCAGCGTGGAGCTCATCCCCTGGAAGGAGACCTGCCTGTCGGTGCCGGAGTTCGACGTCGAGGTCGACCGCGCCAAGCACATCACGGTCGAGTGGAAGACGCCCGACGGCCAGCCGCGCCGCGCCGACTTCCACGAGTTCGAGGCGGTGATCGTGCAGCACGAGCTGGACCACCTGGTCGGCACCATCCTGCTCGACAAGGTCAGCGCCTTCCGCCGCGGCCGCTACCTGATGCGCGCGAAGAAGGCGCAGCGCGAGCCGGTGAAAGCGTGAGGCCGCTGCGCGTCGCGTTCCTCGGCACGCCGGACTTCGCCGTCCCCACGCTCGACGCGATCGTCGCCGCCGGGCACGAGGTGGTGCTGGTGGTGGCGCAGCCGGACCGCCCGGTCGGTCGCGGCCAGCAGATGACGGCGCCGCCGGTGGCCGCGCGCGCCAAGGCGCTAGGTTTGGCCCTGTCGCAGCCCGAGAAGCTGAAGTCCGGCCCCTTCCCCGACGAGTGGGCCGCGCTGGACTTGGACGTCGCCGTGGTCATCGCCTACGGGCGCATCCTGCCCAAGGCCATGCTGGACGCGCCGCGCTTGGGCTGCGTGAACGTGCACGCGTCGCTGCTGCCGCGCTGGCGGGGTGCCGCGCCCATCCAGGCCGCGGTGCGCGCAGGCGACCCGATCACCGGCGTGTGCACCCAGCGCATGGCCGAGGGCCTGGACGTGGGCCCCGTCTACCTGGAGCGCCAGACGCCGATCGACGCGCACGAGACGGCCGGGGAGCTGCACGACCGCCTGAGCGCCCTGTCGGCGGAGATCGCCGTGGCCACGCTGGCGGGCCTGGAGTCGATCGAGCCTGTGCCGCAGGACGAGTCGCTGGCCACCTGGGCGTCCAAGATCGCCAAGGAGGACGGCGTGGTCGACTGGTCGCGCTCGGCGATCGACCTCGACCGGCAGGTGCGCGCGTTCACCCCGTGGCCGGGCGGCCAGGCACCGTCGTCGGTGGGGATGATCAAGCTGCTGAAGGTGCACCCGGCCCCTGGCCAGGGCGCGCCGGGGACCATCCTGTCGACGTCGCCGCTGACCGTGGCGTGCGGAGAAGGCGCCTTGGTGCTCGACCAGATCGTCGCGCCGGGCAAGAAGGCCGTGTCTGGAACCGACTACGCGAACGGCGCGCGACTCGCCGCGGGAGGAACCCTCTGATGGCCCTCGTCGCCCCTTCGATCCTGTCCGCCGACTTCGGCCGCCTCCATGACGACATCGTCGACGTGCTCGACCGCGGGGCCCACTGGGTCCACGTGGACGTGATGGACGGGCGCTTTGTGCCCAACATCACCATCGGCCCGGTCGTGGTGGCCGCCGCCGCGCGCGCCGCCAAGGCGAACGGCCACAACGCGCTGGTCGACGTGCACCTGATGATCGTGGAGCCGGACCGCTACCTGCAGGACTTCCGCGACGCGGGCGCTGAGATGCTCACCGTGCACGCCGAGGCCTGCACGCACCTGCACCGCACCATCCAGGCCACCAAGGCCATGGGCGCCAAGGCCGGCGTCAGCCTCAACCCGCACACGCACGAGAGCTGCCTGGACTACGTCCTGGACGACCTGGACATGGTGCTGGTGATGACGGTGAACCCGGGCTTTGGCGGCCAGTCGCTGGTGGAGTCCGCGCTGCGCAAGTCTGAGAAGATCCGCGCCGAGATCGAGCGCCGCGGCCTCAAGACCCTGATCGAGGTGGACGGCGGCGTGAAGGCCGACAACGCCAAGCGCTTCACGGACGCGGGCGCGCACGTGCTGGTGTCGGGCTCGGGCGTGTTTGGCGCCAAGGACCGCACCGCGGCCATCCGCGCGCTGGCCGCGTCGTGATCGCCGGTCGCGGTCTGTGGCTCGCGGCCTTCGCCGCGGCGTGCTCGGCGGGCAGCGGCCCGAACGGTGACACGGACGGCGACACCGACCACCTGCCCACCTGCGGCGCCCCCGGCGTGGTCACCCAGCTGACCGACGGCTTGACCGGCGGCACCGAGGGCCTGGCCATCACCGAGGACGGCACCCTCTACGCCGTGAACGACAACCAGCTCCTCCGCGTGGGCGCCGACGGCACCAAGACCCCGGTGGCCGAGACCCCCGGCGGCGTGGGCGCGGCCTGGTGGAACGGCGACATCTGGGTGGCGTCGTGGAAGGACGCGGACGGGAACAACGAGGGCTCGCTGCTGCAGATCACGCCCGACGGCATGGTCACGCGCCACCCCACGCCGAACATCGCCAAGCCCAACTTCCTGGCGCCCACGCCGTGGGGCACCCTGCTGGTGAGCGACGACTTCGACACGAAGATCTTCGAGGTGGATGCGTCCGCCGCGGTGACGACCTGGGCCACGGACGTGCCGTCGCCCAACGGCATGGGCTTCTCGCCCGACGGGTCGCAGCTCTGGGTGATCAGCACGTTCGTCGCCGACCCGCCGCTGTCGTCGATCGCGGTGGCGGATGGGGTCGCGGGTGCGCGGACGGTGGTGCACACGTTTGAGAGCGGGTCGGCGCCGGACGGGCTGGTGGTGGCCAAGGACGGCGCGGTGCTGGTGGCGGTGAACGTCGCCGGGCGGATCGACGTGTGGCAGGACGGGCAGGTCGGGACGATCGCGTCCGAGTTGGAGTTTCCGGCGTCGCTGGTGTTTGGGCGCGGGGAGTTTGATCGCTGCTCGGTGATCGCGACGTCGTTGTTTGGAACGACGATGTCGGTAGTGACGGCGGGGCACGAGGGGCAGTAGGGCGCGGGGTTTGGCACACGATGTCTGGGCTGCGCGTCCGCTACCGATGACGCTCGCGCCGCGCCATGACGTCCGGGGGACGCCCACAACAGGAGAGGACAAGACAGGTCCGCCGCGCGCGCAACCGACGCGCGATGACATGCCAAGACGCACCGTTGTGGGTTGCGACGTCTGTGATTCTGGACATCAGGGTAGACTCGCTGCTTGCTCGGCCGCTTCCGGCCTGGCCACGTGGAGGCCCGTTGGTGGCACGACAGCTTCGATCGGTGGGATGGCTGCTCGCCGCGGTGTCGTGGATCGGGGCGAGCTGTGCGCCGCCGCCTTTGGTGGAGCTACCCACGCAAGATCCTGCCATCGCCCTGCTCACCTACGAAACGGGCGGCGACGTGCCGCTCACCCGCGAAGGGACCGACCTGTACGTCGACCTGACGCTGGCGGTGGACGTCGACGGGCTCGCGTTCGTGCCGCCGTCCGAGGGCACCGACGACGCGGAGGGCGAAGGCCACTTCCGCTTCTACGTCAACGGCGACCTCGTCGCGGAGCCGGAGTCCCGCTTCTTCTCGTACCGATCCCGCGCGAACGAGTTCGCGCCGGGCGACGTGCTGACGTTGACGGTGAGCCTAGTGGGCAACGACGGGCAGGCGCTGGACAACTCAGAGGATGGGTCGGACGTCGTGGCGCTGGACGTGGTGGCGCCGCAAGAGCCGACGGCTGAGCTGCGGTTCGTGAACGCCGCTCCGGACGCCGGGCCGATCGACGTGTACGCGGCCGGCGCCAACACGCCGCTGTTCAGCGACCTCGCCTTCGGAGACGCCAGCCGCTGGCTTCAGCTCCCGGCCGAGCCGCTGCGGGTCGAGATCCGCGCGGCGGGCTCCAGCCCTTCGTCTGTGCCGCTGCTCGCCGACATCCTCGATCTCGTCGACGGCGAGCGTGTGAACGGCGTCGCGGGCGGGTTCGTGAACGGTCCCGATGGCGGCTCGTTCCGCGTGCTCCCCGTCGAGGAGGGCTGGGGCA
The DNA here is from genome assembly GCA_947475315.1 of Pseudomonadota bacterium. Classification (GTDB taxonomy): domain Bacteria; phylum Myxococcota_A; class UBA796; order UBA796; genus CAIOSP01. Next base: position 20,973 of record CANJMY010000044.1, read on the forward strand.
ACGACGTCGCGGGGCGTGCGCGCGTGCGGTTCGTCCACGCAGGCCCCGACCTGCCGACGGTGACGATCGAGGGTTCCGGCAGCGAGTCGCCGCGGCTCGCGCCGTTCAGCGCGAGCGACGCCGACGGCGAGACCTTGGACATCGCAGGCGGGGTGCGCCTCGAGCTCTTGGCGGACCCCGCAGACGACCGCCCGCTCACCAGCTTCACCACGCCCGAGCTGGTCGAGGGCGACGGGGTCCTGCTCATCGCCACCGGGCGACTGGGATCGCTCGCCCGCGAGTCGGAGGGGCTGCGCCTGCTCGCCATCGGGGCGGACGGTCCGCTGGAGCCTATCCTTCAGGACCCTCAGATCTACGTGCTGCACGGCTCCGGCGACTCCGGAAGCCTGGAGCTGTGCTCCGGCACCCAGGAGGTCTCAGCCAACCTCAGCTATGGGCAGATGCGCCCGGCGCGGCTGTCGCCAGGCAGCTACGACCTGAAGATCTTCCGCTACCCGGCCGGCTGCACCGGCACCGCGCTGAACGGCGCCGGCAACACGAGCACCTTCGAGGCCGGCGAGCGCTACCTCGTGCTCCTGACCGGCGAGCAGACGGCCGACGCGGGCGAGGCGAGCATCCAGGCGGCGTCCTTCCGCGACACGTTCACGCTGGGAGATCCCAGCAACGCCAAGGTCCAGTTCGTGCACGGCGCGTCCTACAGCCAGGTCTACGTGGGCGTGGTGACCGACGGGTCGATCCTGGCCCCCAACGTGCTCACCCCGCCCATCGCGTGGCGCGTCGCCAGCGCGGAGGTGTCCGTGGGCGCCGGCGCGCTGGTGCTCGGCATCGCCGACGCCGCGGGGGCGCCTCCGCCTCCGTACACGCCGATCGTCACCTTCGACTACGCGGCACAGGGCGGGGAGCGGCAGTGGGGCATCGTCGCCGGCGACCCGACCCCCGACGACGCGGGCGACCGCGGCCTGCAGGCGCTCGTCGTCGACAGCGCGCCGTCGGCGTGGACGGTCGCGCTCGTCGACGTGCAGTAGGCCGACGCGTCCCGCCCGCCACGGTCGACGCGCCCGAGAAGGTCGAGGCGCCGCCCCGGCGGGTGATCGCGCAGCTCGACGGCGCGCTCGGCCCGAACGACCCGTGACCGGATCGTCGGGGCCGCGGACGCGTGACGGCGCCTACGGACCGACGACCACCACCGAGTTCCCAGTCACGACGTCGTTCTCGACCGCCTCCTCCGCCCACACGCCGGGCGTGACGCTGTCGGTCGCCGCGCCGACGCCAAGGTTCGGACAGTCGCCGCTGGAGCGGTACTCGGTGCCGTCGAGCACGAACACGAACTGCGGCGCGTCGCCCGGGGAGAGCAGGCCCTCGTGCGGCCCCACCGCGGACGAGAGCAGGAACGTGTAGACGCCGTCGTCCGCGACCGCGTCGGCGCCGGTGCCGTCGTCGGTCATCGAGGCCTCGGTCCAGCCCCAGGCGCTGCCCTTCACCGCGACGCTGCTGTACGCGACGCCCTGGAAGTCGGGCGAGAGCAGCGAGCCGTTGCCGCTGATGTCGAGCGTCAGCTTGAGGTCGACCACGCCGAACTCGGGGATCACCAGGGTGTCCGCGGTCACGTAGCCGGTGGCGTTGGCGGGCACGGTGAAGGTGCCGTTGGCGCCGGACCAGATCCACTCCCCGTCCAGCCCGCCGACCGAGCCGCGGATGGCGCCGTACTCGAAGGCTTGGTCGGACGCGGGGCTGGGGAACAGCACCGACACACCCCAGACGAAGTCGCCAGCCACGCCGTCGTGCGGCTCGTGGCCGCCAGACGACACTGGGCCGTCGTCGTAGAGCATGGGGTACGGGCCGGCCCAGGACGGGTCGAAGGACACGCGCCCGGTCACCGGGTCGAGCGCGAGCGACCCCTTCCACGCCAGGCCGTCGGCCGCCGTGTAGGTCATGTTGGCGCGGTCGTCGACGGCGAACTCGAGCGAGACGAACACCGGAACGTCGGTGTCGACCACATCGGTGTCGACCACGTCCGTGTCCTCAGCGTCCGTGTCGACGACGTCGGTGTCCGCGACATCGGTGTCGTCGGCGTCATCCTTGGGCTGGCAGGCGGCCAGGGCGAGCACGAGCAGCGGGGTCCAGCGGGGCATCAGGTCCTCCAGTGGCTGCGGGTCCGTGCACCCGGCATGCCAGCGGCGCGCACCCGCAAGCCGCTAGGACTTGCGATCGACGAACAAGAGGCCGATGCCGGCCGACAACGCGACCACGCCCAAGATCGGCGGGATGGGCAGCGTCTTGTGCTTGGTGACCGTCACCTGCAGCGCGCCCGCGTCGATGACCTTGTCGGGGTACGCGACGCGGAAGCCCCCGTAGACGAGGCCGATGAGTCCGAGCGCGATGAGGACGATGGCGAGGATTTTCATGCAGGATCTGTAGGTCGCCCCGCGGCACGACCCCAAATCTCCCCTGCCCTTTCTGGCCGGACGGCCGCCTACGGGCAGGTCCCGAGGCTGTTGATCCACGCTGCGACCACGGCGACGCCCACCTCGTCGACCTCCGCCGTCGCCAGCGGAGGCATGTGGTACGCGCCCAGCTCACCGATGCGCTTCATCAGCACGGAGCCGGCCGCGTCCCCCGCGCGGATCACCGGCGCGCCGGCGCCAAGGCCCAGGTCGCCCTGGTCCGCGGGCCCGCACAGGCCCGAGTCGGCCAGGGAGGTCGTGACGCGCAGGTCCAGGTCGCCGTTCGCGGTGCCCTGGGGGACGTGGCACATCGCGCAGTTCACCGCGAGCCACGCGCGCGCCCGAGCCTCCAGCGGCGCGTCCCCGTCGACCGGCGGCAGCGCGCCCGGGTGCGTCGGCGCGCCGCGGAGCAGGCCCAGCCGCACCAGCTCGTCGATCTGGTTCTCCACGTACCCGTTCGACTGGGTCCGCTCGACGTCGAGCTGGTCCAGCGTCAGGCCCAAGGTGCCGCCGGCCGTCGCGTTGTGGCAGCGCAGGCAGCCCGACCGGGAGGGGATCGACCAGCCGTCCACAAGGCCCGAACCGGGCAACAGCGTCGCCTGCGTGCGCGCGTCGTTCCAGGCGTAGGAGTACCCGGCCCAGTCGCCGTCCTCGTGGCGCACCATCAGCCGCGTCTCGACGCGCTGCCCGTCGACCTCGAACTGCTTCACGAGGACCGAGCCCTTGGGCAGCACGAGGTGCCCGGTCGCGTCGACCGAGATCGTCTTCCCGTCCGGCACAGAGAGCCAGCGGGCCTTCTCCGCCCCGTCGCTCCAGAACGGGTGGTTGGGCGCGTAGGGGATCAGCATCGGCAGCGGCTGGTTGCCGGCGTCAAAGCAGCCGGTCTCGCGCAGCGTCGCGGGGAACGCCTCCGGGACGGACGCGCCGTTCGGCACCAACTTCCGGATGCCCTGGTTGCGCGTGAGGAACAGGATCTCGCCCTCGGCGTCGGCGCCGATGTGGGTGACGGACGCGACGCCCGACACCAGCTCGGACTTGGTCTCGGCGCCGGTGATCGGGTCCGACTCCAGCGACCAGATCTGGCCCGACCCGTAGTCGCCCCACACGTACTTCCCGACCAGGCTCGGGATGGCCGTACCGCGGTACACCACGCCGCCCGTCACCGAGTAGTGCCCGTCGCCGTGCAGCATGGTCTCGACCGGCAGGATCAGGCCCGCGCGATCACAGCGCGTGATCGGGTCGTAGCAGCGGTCGCCCTCCATGGTGTTCCAGCCGTAGTTTCCACCACGCGAGACCCGGTCGATCTCCTCGACCGCGTCCTGTCCGACGTCGCCGAGCCAGAGCGTGCCGTCGACCGAGTCGAACGAGAAGCGCCACGGGTTGCGGATGCCGTAGGCCCACACCTCGGGCGCGCCGTCGACGCCGTCGGCGAAGGGGTTGTCCGACGGGATGGCGTAGGGCGCCCCGTGGTCCAGGTCGATCCGGAGGATCTTGCCGAGCAGCGAGTGCCGATCCTGGCCGCTCTCCAGCGGATCACCCGCCAGGCCGCCGTCGCCAAAGCCCAGGTAGAGCATGCCGTCCGGACCAAACGCCGAGCTGCCGCCGTTGTGGTTGGTGTAGGGCTGCGCAAAGTTGAGCAGCACCTCCTCCGTGGTCGGGTCGATCGTCGCCCCGCCGTCCGCGGAGCGGAAGCGCGACACGCGTGATCGCGGCGCGCCTGCCGTGCCGGTGTTGAAGCTGGCGATGATCTCGTGGTTGTTCGTCCAGTCGGGGTGGAAGGCGATCGACAGCAGCCCGAGCTCGTTGCTGGAGTCGTTCACCAGGTTGACGATGTCGAGCACGGTGGTCGTGGTCGAGACGTTCGGGTCGTTGTCGAAGCGCACGATCAGGCCGTTCTGACGTACCACCCAGAACACGGTCGGATCGTCCGGCGGCTGGATCACCTGCACGGCGGCGTCGAACTTCAGGTTCGGGAACACCCGCACCGTCGTCGCGTCCGTGAGGGACGGAGGACGCGCGGGGGCCACGCAGGTCGGATTTGCAGGCCGCGCGGTGAGCGCGGGGCCCACCACGTCGGTGTCGGGGTTGGCGACGGTGTCGGTGTCGGAGAGGACGTCCGTGTCGCCGTCGACGACCTTCGTCTGGCACCCGATCAGCAGGAGAGCGGCGAAGGACCGGACGAGCATGGGCACCCCAAGCTCTGTGAGCTAGCGCCCGGCGCCCTGGGCGTCCAAGGCGGCGCCGAGCGAAGCGGCCAACCGCTCACGCTCGACAGCCTCGGGACCCAGCGCACCACCGCCTACGGGAGGGCGTAGCCGTAGAAGACCCAGTCGATCACCGCGCGCACCTGGGTCCCGCCGCCGCCGTTCGGCTGCACCGTCACGGATGCGACCTCCAGGTCGATGCGGACCAGCACGTGGCCCGCAAAGTCCGGGGACCCTCCAAGGTCGGACTCAGCGATCGTGCCGCCGATGCCCAGGTGCGGCAGGTTGGGCCCGTCGGACATCGCGCCCCACATGGTGATCGGCTCGGCGGTGCCGTCCGTCAGGCAGGCGGCGAGCGCGGTGAAGTCGTACCCGTCGTCGGCGCTAAAGCTGTAGGTGCCGATCTGATCTTCCGACAACGCCAGCCCCTGACCAAGCGCGGTCGCCCCCTGCGTCACGCTGGGGCACGCGGACCCGACCTCGATCAAGAAGGACGCGTAAGGGTACACGCCCGCGATCGACCCGAACCCGCCGTAATTGTTGTGCCAGCGGCCAAGCTCCACCGGCTCGCACGCGTCCGGGTAGCCGCTGGCGTCCAGGTCGACGTTGTCGTCGCCGAGCGGGCAGACGTCCAGGTCACCGCAGATGAAGTCGCCGTCGTCGTCGCCGGTGGCGTCGTCGCCGCTGCAGAGGTCGGAGTCGTCGCACACGCCGTCAAAGTCGGAGTCGTTGGGGCTGACGCCGTAGCACGGGTCCTGGTCGTCGCAGGTGCCGTCGGCGTCGGTGTCGCCGGAAATGTCGCCGCCGACGCACAGGTCGAGGTTGCCGCAGATGCCGTCCATGTCCGCGTCGAGCGTGGCGTTGTCGCCGGAGCACAGGTCGGTGTTGTCGCAGATCTGATCGACGTCCAGATCGCCGAAGCTGTTCTCGCCGAAGCAGAGGTCGACGTTGTCGCAGATGGTGTCGACGTCTGCGTCCTCGCAGGGGACGTCGGTGTCGACGACGTCCGTGTCGACCACGTCGGTGTCGGCCGCGTCGGTGTCGCCGGGATCGGTCCCCGTGATCGACGTGTCGCCGGTGTCGGCGCCGGCCGGGTCGGTGTCCGTCG
>CANJMY010000045.1 GCA_947475315.1 Pseudomonadota bacterium
CGACGACTACCTGGCCGACCTCGGCCGCGCGGTGTCGGTGGTGCGCGCCGACCCGTCGCTCGCCACGCGCGGCAACGCCGCCATGTACGGGGTGATCGCCGCCATCCCCGTCCGCGGGCTCACCGATCGCGCCGTGCGCGACGCCATGGCCCAGATGTACGCGCCGGGCGCCACCACCGCCGCGCCTGGCGTCGACGCGACCGTCGAGCGGGCCGCGCGCGCGCTCAAGCGGGTCAAGGACGCCGTGCGCGGGATCTGGAGGCAACGGTGAGGCGCCTTCGGCTGGCCTTCGGGCGGATCGCGCAGGAGACGAACTCGCTGTCGCCCGTGCCGACCGAGGTGTCGGACTTCACGCGAACGCACTGGTTCGAGGGCGCGGCGCTGCTCAAGCGCTGCGGATCGCGGCTGCGCAAAGAGGCCCCCGGCTTCACCTTCAACGCCGAGCTGTCGGGCTTTGTGCGGGAGGCTCGGCGCGCCGGTCGTGTGGAGCTGGTCCCGCTGTTCTCGGCGTGGGCGGTGCCCGGCGGCAAGCTGTCGGTCGAGGCGCTCGAGTTCTTCCTCGAACGGCTGACGAACGACCTGATCGCCAGCGGTCCGTTGGACGGCGTGATGCTGTCCATGCACGGCGCGATGGGCGCTGAGGGCTCCGACGATCCCGAGGCCGAGCTGCTGCGCGCGGTGCGTCGCGTCGTCGGGCCGGACTGTATGATCGCCGTCACGTTCGACCTGCACGCCCTGGTGACCGCCGAGAAGGTGGCGCTCGCCGACGTGATCGTCGGCTACCAGACCAACCCGCATCGCGACCACGCCAGCTGCGGCCGCCGCGCCGCCAACCTGATGGTCCGCAAGCTGCGCGGCGAGATCCAGCTCACGACCACCTGGCGACGCCTGCCGCTGGTGATGGGCGGCGGCACCACGCTCGACTTCCTGGAGCCGATGCGCTCGATCTACAAGCGCATCGCCGAGATGGAGCGTTTGCCGGGTGTGCTCGGCGCGTGGACCTACCAGTGTCAGCTGTGGAACGACGCCGCGCACGCGGGCTGGGTGGTCTACGTCGCCACCGACGGCGACCCCGCGCTCGCCGATCGGCTGGCCGACGAGCTGGCGGACATGAACTGGGCGGTGCGTCACCAGCAGCCGCCGACGCTGCCCAGCGCGAGCGAGGCGATCCGCATGGCGCGCAACGCGACGTGGCGGCGGCGGCTCGGCGTGGTCTGCATCTCCGACGCGTCGGACATGGTGGGCGCCGGCGCGGTGGGCGAGAACGCCGCGCTGATCCGCGCGCTGATCGACGAGGGCCGCGGGCTGATGTCGTTCGCGCCCATTCGCGACGCCGAGGTCGTCGCGCACCTGTGGGATCGGACCCTCGGCGAGCGTGTGTCGGTGCGCGTCGGCGGCAAGCTGGCGCCCGAGTGGTACGCGCCGATCGACGTGACCGGGGTGCTGCTCCGCAAGCGCCACACCGCGGGCTTTGGCCGCGCCGTGCTCCTGGACATGGGCCACGTGAAGCTGGTGATCACCGAGGCGGCGCCGCTCGTGATGAAGCCCGCGTTCTACCATGAGCTTGGGCTGCACATCCAAGACGCCGACATCTGCGTGGTGAAGAGCCTGTTCCCGTTCCGGCTCTACTTCCTGCTGCACAACCGGATGACGATCTATGTGAAGACGCGGGGCGTCACCGACTTCGACGCGTGGCGGACGATCCTGTACGATCGCCCGGTCCACCCCAAGGACGTCGTGGACGGCTGGCGGTGATCGGTGCGCGGTCGGGCCGCGTCACGAGCCCGCACCGAGCGCCGCGCCGAGCTCAGGCCTTGGGCGCGAACCAGCCGCGGATCGCCGGCAGCGCGTCGACCGCCTCAAACAGACCGCGCGCCTTGGGGTAGGCGTCGAGGAAGGTGGTGGGGATGTGGTCGTAGGTGCCCGACGCGAGGGAGCGCAGGATCACGTAGAGCTTCACGTCGACGACGTTGGGCTTCGTGCCGGCCACGAAGGGGCCCTGGATGGCGCCCTCCACGGACTTCGCCCAAGCGGTGAGCCATCCGGCGGCGAACGCCTCGCGCGCCGCGCGCGTCTCGTCGTCGGTCGCGGCCTTGCCGGGCACCTTGGCGCGCACATCCTCCACGGAGTGCATCAGCGCCTCATGCTGCGCGGCCTCCCACGGGTCGGTCGGGTGCAGGCCGTTCGTGCGCCCGACGTAGACCAGGATCGCGTTCGCCTGCGCGAGCGGCTTGCCGTCGACGGTGAGCACTGGCATGGCGCCAAAGGGCATGGTCGGCTTGCGCGCCGCCCAGTCTGCGCGCGCGACGCGGTCGTCCTTGAACGCGACCCCCGCGAGGGCCAAGGCGAGGCGGCAGTCCAGGCCGCGGGATCCGTCGAAGTCGAAGTAGGCGAGCTGCGTGGTCATCAAGGCTCCGTGAGCACCGGAGAGGCGGGCCCGCGGCCACTGTATGCACGCGTCGCGTTGCGGCCAGAGTCGGTCGCTACTTCGGCCCTTGACGCGGCGGTCCCTCCGCGGGGGGCTGGCCGGCCCGACCGTCGCGGAGGTCCACGTTCACCCGGTAGAACGCAACCTTCACCGGGTCCGTCGCATAGAAGTCGTAGACCCACTGACGCCGCGGCAGGTCGGCCTCGGCGATGGGTGTGAGCGTGACTCCCGGCCCCGGGCCCGCGCAGGTCGCCGTGATCGCGGGCACCGGGCTCGCCGGGTCCGCCACCGACGAGCACGTCGCCGCCCGGTAGTAGATCGTGCAGGCCGACGGATCCGGCGCCGCGCCGCCGGTCGCCACCGCGCGCAGCGGCAGCCGCATCATGTCGATGAGGTGGGTGGGGAAGGCGAGGCCCGTGTCCATCTGCCACTCGTCGTAGAGCAGCACGCAGTTGGGCGGCAGCTTGGGCAGCTCGCCGCGGATGAATGCGTACTCCTCACCCATCGTGCTCGGCTGGAAGTCCAGCGGCAGCCGCCACGCGCCCACCACCGTCATGGCGACCAGCAGCGCGGCGCGCGCGCCAACCTGCGGCAGCCGCGCGGCGATCGCGTCCACCGCCGACGCGGCGAGCGTCAGCGCGAAGGGGAGCGCGGCGATCTGGTAGCGCGCGATCGCGTAGGCCTCGGCGCCGTAGGGGCTCCACGTCGGCACGATCACGCACAGCCCGAACGCCGACACCGCGAGCGCCACGCGTGTGCGCACGGGCAGGCGCCCGATGAACAGCCCCGCGACGATCAGCGCGGCCAGCGGCGCGGGCGTGAACGCGGGATCGAGGAGGATCAGGTGCCGGTAGCCCACCTGGGCGAGCGGGTGACCCGTGATCAGCTGCAGGCCCGACTGCGCGTAGATGGAGGCGTCCCAGCTGGGGTTGCTGCGCAGCATCATGTCCAGGTGCCACGCCGCCACCGCCGCCGTGCCGAGGATCGCCGTCCAGGTGGCGCGGTGCCGCCAGGGCACCCCGGCGCGGTCGACGAGCGACACCAGGCCCACGGCGGCCGCCACCGCGAGGCACTCGATCCGGCCACACGCCGCCGCGGTGAGGGCGGCGCCGGCGGTGATCGCGGCGAACCAAGAGGGCCTGCGCGCGTGCTCTGCCCACGCCGCCAACCCCACCAGGGCGAAGGTGAGCGAGGGCAGCTGCTGTGCGTCGGTGTGGCTGAACCGGACGTGCGGCGTCGCGGAGCACATCAGCACCGCCGCCCCCCAGGCCAGGGTGGGGCTGGCCTCGGCGACGAGCAGCCAGGCCAGGAGCGCCACCGGCGCCAGCGCCCCGACGACCGCCACCAGGTTGAACAGCCAGCCGTCGTCCCGGTCCCAGCCGACGATGAACGGGTGGAGCAGGCGACCCAGCGCGGGCAGGCCGTAGCCGCGCTCGATCTCCAGCGTGCCGCCGCTGTAGGCGCCCCAGCCGCGGAAGTTGATGTCGTGCGGCGAGGCAGGGGCGTAGAGCCGCAGCGCCAAGCCGACCACGAAGAGCGCGAGCACACCAAGCTGCGCGCGACGGTCCAGCGTGCGTGCGCCGCGTAGCCCGAGGGTGGCTGCGCCCGCGATCGCCAGCGCGGTCAGCACCTCAAGCAGGGTCAGCAGGATCGCGGGGCCGTCGGGCATGCACCACCGCCTGACCCTCAACCCGGCCCGCCTGCCGCGTCGACCCGGCGGGGCGCGTCGTGCCCGCCGCGGACGGGGACCGCGCGCGTTTGGGCCCGCCCGGTTAGTCCCGGTGCCCTCCTGGAGACCCCATGACCGGACCCGAGCTGCCCGCCTCCTACGACGCCGCCGACGCCGCCGCGCGCTGGTCCAAGGCCTGGGTTGAAGCGGACATCTTCACGTCGGATCCGGCCGCTCCTGGGCCTGCGTTCTCCGTGGTCATCCCGCCGCCCAACATCACGGGCCGCCTGCACATGGGCCACGCCCTGAACAACACCATCCAAGACGTGCTCGTCCGCTACAAGCGGATGGACGGCTACAACGTGTGCTGGGTGCCCGGCACGGACCACGCGGGCATCGCCACGCAGTGGGTGGTGCGGCGTCAGCTCGAGGCCGAGGGCATCGACTTCCGCGCCATGGGCCGCGAGGCGTTCGTCGAGAAGGTGTGGGCCTGGAAGGTCGAGACCGGCGGCGCGATCATCGACCAGCTCAAGCGGCTGGGCGTGTCGTGCGACTGGTCGCGCGAGCGCTTCACCATGGACCCGGCGCTGCAGAACGCGGTGACCGAGCACTTCGTCCGGCTCTACGAGCAGGGCTTGATCTACCGCGGCGAGCGCCTGATCAACTGGGATCCCAAGGACCAGACGGCGCTGTCGGATCTGGAGGTCGAGTACAAGAAGGACAAGAAGGGCCAGACCGTCAAGGAGAAGGGCGAGCTGTTCAAGTTCGCCTACCTGCTGTCGGACGGCTCGGGCGAGATCGTGGTCGCCACCACGCGCCCCGAGACCATGCTCGGCGACACGGCCATCGCCGTGCACCCGGACGACCCTCGCTACCAGGCGATCATCGGCAAGACGGTCAAGCACCCGTTCGTCGACCGCCTCATCCCGATCGTCGGCGACGCGATCCTGGTGGATCCGGAGTTCGGCACCGGCGCCGTGAAGGTCACGCCCGCGCATGACTTCAACGACTTCGCGGTGGGCGAGCGGCACAGCCTGCCGCTGATCAACATCCTGGAGCGCGACGGCACGCTCAACGCGGGCTGCGGTTTGTTCGCGGGCCAGGACCGCTTCGTCGCGCGCGAGAACGTGAAGGCGGAGCTGGACAAGCTCGGCCTGCACCGCGGCGTGGAGGATCACTTCCTGCCGATCGGTCGCTCGCAGCGCTCCGGCGCCATCGTCGAGCCCATGCTGTCCACGCAGTGGTTCGTGAAGATGAAGCCGCTCGCCGCGCCCGCGCTCGCCGCGGTGGAGTACGGCGCCACCAAGTTCGTCCCCAAGATGTGGGAGAACACCTACTACGCGTGGATGCGCGACATCCGCGACTGGTGCATCAGCCGCCAGCTGTGGTGGGGCCACCGCGTGCCCGCCTACACCTGCGACAAGTGCGGCCACGTGCACGTCGCGCGCGCGCTGCCCGAGTCGTGCGGCCGCTGCGGCCACACCGCGCTCACCCAGGACGAGGACACGCTCGACACCTGGTTCAGCTCGGCGCTGTGGCCGTTTGCGGTGCACGGCTGGCCCGAGAAGACCGAGGACCTGGCGCGCTACTACCCGACGAGCGTGCTGGTCACGGGCTTCGACATCATCTTCTTCTGGGTGGCCCGCATGATGGTCGCCGGCGTGCACTTCACCGGCCAGGTGCCGTTCAGCGACGTCATCATCCACGCGCTCGTCCGCGACGAGAACCGCGAGAAGATGAGCAAGACCAAGGGCAACGTGGTTGATCCGCTCGACGTGATCGACCGCCGCGGCGCCGACGCGTTCCGCTACACGCTGATGGCGTTGTCGGCCCAGGGCCGCGACGTGGTGTGGGACGAGAAGCGCGTCGACGACGGTCAGCGCTTCCTCACCAAGGTGTGGTCGTCGCTGCGCTTCGCGTACCTCAACGCTGAGGGCTACGACGCGGCCGGACCCATGGAGCGCGGCCCCTACGAGGCCTGGATCGAGGCGCGCGCCGCCGAGGCGATCGTGCGCGTGCGCGAGGCGATCGACGGCTACCGCTTCAACGAGGCCACGAACGAGATCCGCGCGTTTGTGTGGGGCGAGTACTGCGACTGGTACTTGGAGCTGGCCAAGACCACGATGTACGACGAGGCCGCACCCGAGGCGCGCAAGAACGCCGTGCGCCACACGCTGTTTGGCATGCTCAAGGTCATCGCGCGCATGCTCCACCCGTTCATGCCCTTCTTCACGGAGGAGGTGTGGTCGCGCTTGCCGGGTACGACTGGATTCGTCGCGGTTGCGCCGTTCCCGTCGGTGTCGGAGCTGAACCAGGACGCGGGCCTGCTGGCCGACGTCGCGCGCTTGCAGGAGGCGATCACCGCCATGCGCAACCTGCGCGGCGAGATGGGCCTGTCGCCGCGCGTGCCGCTCGCGCTTCGCCTGCCGGCCAGCGACGTGGCCGACCTGCTGATGCGCCACGGTCGCGCCATGTCGCAGATCGCGGGCACCACGGTCGAGCTGGACGCGGGCTTGCCGGGCCCGGCGGCCGCGGTGGTGATCGGCGGCCTTGAGGGCCGCGTCGCGCTGCCCGCGGACGTGGATCTGGCGACGGAGATCGCGCGCCTGGGCAAGGAGCTGGAGAAGGTCGACAAGGACTTGGGCTACTACGCGGGCAAGCTCGGCAGCGCCGACTTCGTCGACCGCGCGCCGGAGGACGTGGTGGTCGACCTGCGCACCAAGCAGGCCGAGGCCATCGCGCGCCGCCTGGTGCTGGCGCGCAACCACGCGAGCCTGTCGGGAGGTGTCTGATGGATCTGCGCGAGCGCATCCGGGCGGCCCTGCACGAGGACATCGGCCCCGGTGACCTGACCACCGACGCCTGCATCGACGCGACCAAGAACGGCTCCGCGGTGATCGTCGCCAAGGAGTCGGTGGTGATCAGCGGCATGTCGGCCGCCAAGATCGCGTTCGAGACGGCGGCCGCGCGTCGCGGCGCGTTCGTCGCGATGACCGTGAAGGTCGAGGACGGCCACGTCGCGCACAAGGGCGACGTGATCGCCCAGCTGCACGGCAACCTGGCGACCATCCTCGAAGGCGAGCGCACGGCGCTGAACCTGCTGATGCGCATGACCGGCATCGCCACCCACGTCCGCCGCGTGCTGACCGAGGTGGGGGAGACCACCTTCCGCGCGGTCGACACCCGCAAGACCACGCCGCTCTGGCGTGATCTGGAGAAGGCCGCGGTGAAGCATGGCGGCGGGGACAACCACCGCTTCGGCCTGTTCGACGGCGTGCTGATCAAGGACAACCACATCGCCGCGGTCGGCGGCGTGGCGGCGGCGGTCGAGCGCGCGCGCGTGGCCGTGCACCACCTGGTCCGCATCGAGGTCGAGGTCGGATCGCTGGCGGAGCTGGAGGAGGCGCTGAACGCGGGCGCCGACGGCGTGCTGCTCGACAACATGGACGACGCGCACATCGCGGTGGCCATCGCCTTCGCCCGCGAGCGCTGGCCGAACGCCTTCCTGGAGGCGTCGGGCAACATGGACACCGCGCGCCTGATCAGCCTGGCCCAGGTCGGCCTGGACGTGGTGAGCGTGGGCGGCTTCATCCACCACGCGGTGTGGGCGGATCTGTCGCTGAAGGTGCTCTCCTGATCGATCCCGCGCGGCTCAGCGCGCGCGCCCGGGAGCGCGGCGTGCCGGTGCCCGTGGTGCTGGCGCAGGTGGGCTCGACCCAAGACGTGGCGCGCGCCTGGGCGGAGGAGGGGAAGCCCGCCGGCGTCGCGGTGATCGCGCTCGCGCAGTCCGACGGTCGCGGTCGCTTGGGGCGGACGTGGGTGGCGACGGACGGCGCGCTCGCGATGTCGATCGTGCTGCGCCCCAACGTGCCGACGTCCCGGCTGGGCCTTCTGCCGCTGGCGGCGGCGGTGGGGGTGCGCGCGGCGTGCTCGGAGCGGCTGCGCATCAAGTGGCCGAACGACCTGCTGGCGCCGGACGGCCGCAAGGTGGCGGGTCTGCTGGCCGAGGCGGAGATCTCGGGCGGTCGGGTGCGGCACGTGATCCTGGGCGTGGGCGTGAACGTGTCGGCCTCGCCGGACGGGATGCCGGCGGCGTCGCTCGCGGACCTGGGCCCGGTGCCGGATCTGGGCGAGCTGGCGGTGGACGTGGTGGCCGAGCTGCTGGCGTGGACGACGCGCGCGTTCGACGCGCCGGACCGCGTGCTGTCGGCGTGGAGCGAGGCGAGCGCGACGCTGGGGCAGCGCGTGCGCGTGGCCCACGTGGAAGGAGTCGCCGAGGATGTGGCGCCCGATGGGTCGCTTCGGCTACGCATGGACGACGGAACCCTTCACCGCGTCGTGGCCGGCGATGTGGAAGCGGTCCGGGAGGTTCGGCCATGATCGCCGCGATCCCGTTCTATGAGCTGCGCATGCTGCCGGAGGGCGTGCGCGTCATCCTCGGCAGCTGGCAGACGGTGGTGCCCACGTTCGGCATCCCGATCGACCCGTGGGCCACGCTGGTGTGCCTGGGCGTGCTGTTGGGCATGGAGGTGTCGCGCGCGCGCGCCATCCGCATGGGCCTCGACACGCGCGACATCGTCGACGGCATCGTGTTCACCGTGCTGTTGGGCTTCGTCGGCGCGCACGTCCTGACGGTGGTCGCGTACTACCCGGAGCGCCTCAAGACCGACGGCATCTGGGCCCTGTTGCGCGTGTGGCAGGGCTTCTCGTCCACCGGCGGCTTCCTCGGCGGCATCGCGGCGCTGCTGATCTTCTACAAGTGGGTCGGCTACTGGTACCTGGGCTGGAAGGAGCCGCGCGACGTGATGCGCTTCGCGGATCTGATCGCCTACGGCTTCCCGATCGGCTGGCTGTTCGGGCGCGCGGGCTGCGCGGTGGTGCACGACCACATCGGGTCGATCACCACCTGGCCGATCGGCGTGAACTTCCCGACGGGCAGCGTGGCGACCGGCGTGCGCCACGAGCTCGGCCTCTACGAGATGGTGCTCACGCTGCCCATGATGGCGCTGTTCTACCAGCTGGGCAAGAAGGACCGTCCGCCGGGCTTCTTCCTGGGCCTGTTCTTCGTGCTGTACGCGCCGATGCGCTTCGGCCTCGACTTCCTGCGCAACAACGATCTCGAGAACCACGACGCGCGCTACGCCGGCATGACGCCCGCGCAGTACGGCATGTTCCTCCTGCTCGCGTTCGGGCTGTGGCTGGTGTTCCGCCCGCGCCCGGACTTCCACCCCTGGGCGCTCGACTTTGCGCCTGACCAGGGCCGACGCGCGCTCGGACTCCCGGCGGTCGCCGCGGAGGCGCCCACAGCGCCGGACGCGCCGCCCGCGGAGCCTGCGTGATCGGGTTGCAGGCCGCCTGGATGCCCACGCCGGTCGGCTGGCTGGGCCTGGGCTGCCTCGCGGTGCTGGCGGCCGCTGGGCTGGCGCGCGTCGTGTTCGCGCTGAGGCCGTCGCCGCCGCCCCGCACGCTGGATCTGACCGACGTGGTCGAGCCCGCTGAGGTCCGCTTCGACGAGCGGCGCTGAGCGTCGCCGCGCGGCGGGTGGGCTCCCAATCCACCCACTCGGGGGTGTCCAAGGGTGGGTGGTCCGACAATCCACACCCTTCCCCCTGGATTGTTTGCGCGTTCATCTCCTCGAGTACCGGCTGGAGCCGGTGCGTCTGGGGGGATCATGTCACTGGGATGGAGCGAGTCGTGGGAGTTGTGGTTGACCACCTCACGCGGATCGGCGCGGCAGCCTCAGGGCAGCTCGCTGTCCGAGGCGAAGCAGCTGCTGGAGGCCCTGCCACCGGATCTGCGCGGCGAGGCGCGCGGGCGCTTCTTCGAGGCGGCCTTCGCCTGGACGCACGGCAAGATCGACCTCGCCTGCGAGCACGCGGTCACGGCGGTGAACGAGCGCGTGCAGGACTTCCGCTACATTTCGCTGTGCGGCCTGTTCCTGGCGCTCTCGGGCGAGCGGCCGGAGGACGGCGCCACGTGGCTTGAGGCGGCGGTCCTCGGCTTGGGCTTGCTGCCACTGTCAGAGCGCCCCCGCGAGCGCGCCTCGCTTCAGCGCGCGCTGGTGCTGTCTTACGCCGACTCCAGGCAGCTGCGCCGCGCCACGAACCTGCTGCGGCTGGTGCCCGTGCCCGACGCGGAGTCTGGCGTGGCGGCACACGACCTCGCGCTGCGCGCGCGGGTGCTCGGCAGCGGGTTTGAGGCCGTCGAGCCGGCCGAGGCGTCGATGTCGACGGCGTCGATGGCGGCCCTGCGCTCGAGCGCGTCGGTGACGGCGCGGTCGCGGCGGGACGAGTCCGCCAGCGCCCCGGTCGTGCGTCGGCCTCCGCCTGGCCAGAGCGCGGAGCAGGCCATGACACGCGCGCTGGTGGAGGCCGCGGCGCCGTGGAAGGCCGCGCTGGAGCCCGTGCGTGGCGCGCTGCGGACGTGGAACCAGGGGCGGGAACAGCGGGGCGTGCTGTTGGTCTGCTCGGTGGTGGCGGTCTACTTCGGGCTGGCCATCGGCTTGGCGACGGCCGACGATGTCCTCCGCCACTCGCAGCAGGGGCTCCTCGCGCGGACCTTCGGCCCGCAGCTGGCGCTGGCGCTGGTGCTGTGGCTGCCCGGCGCGCTGGCGTCCGGCGTGCTGGTCGTCGGCGAGTGGCTCGTGAACCCCAAGCGCACCCGCTACACGGTGCGCTCGCTGTGGCTCGGACCGCTGCTCTACGCCGCGGTCATCCTGCTCTGCGTGGTCGCCTGGCGCGCCTTCCACGAGTCCGTCGGGGTGGACTCGGCCACCTTCCGCGCGCTCCCGGCCGGCGTCGCGGCGTCGTTGCTGGTCGACACGCTGCTGCTGATGGGCGTCGTGGGGCTCTGGACGGGGCGGCTGGAGCGGGCGCGGTAGCGCACCCACCCGGTCGTCTGGACGGCGGCCTGCGGCGCGCGCCAGGGCGCGCTGCCGCGTGCGTCGCGCTCTAGCCGGTGGCGCGCACGAACTGCTCGATGCGCATCGGGCCGCGCATGACGTCGCGCACCGAGTCGCCCTCGAGCGGCTCGGGGATCGGGCAGGTCTTGGGGTCGAGCGCGAGCAGCTTCTCGGCGAGCTCGCGGATGGCGACCGCGACGGGCGAGTCGGGGTCGTACTCGAGGATGGACTTGCGGAACAGCTCCGCCTCGCCGACCCGCGGGTCGCGGGGGATGACCTGGAGGATCTTGGTCCCGATGGCGTCCGCGAAGCGCTGGATGGGCGAGATGTCCGCCTGGTTGCTGCGCAGGTTCACCACGAAGCCGGCCAGGCAGATGCCGTTGTCGGCGTAGCGCTTGCAGGCGCGGGCGATGTTGTTGGCGGCGAAGTTCGCCATCATCTCTTCGGACAGGACCACGGCCACCTTGGAGCGCGCCGCGTTGCGCATGGGCGCGGCGAACCCGCCGCACACCACGTCACCCAGCACGTCGAACGTGGTGACATCGTAACGCGCCTCGTCGATCACCTTGAGCTCGTCGAAGATCTCGAAGGACTTGGACACGGCGCGACCGCCGCAGCCGATTCCGGCCTCGGGGCCGCCGGACTCGATGCAGTCGATCCCGAGGATGCCCTTCATGATCAGATCGGACGCGACCAGATCGTCAGGATCGATCTCGAACGACTTCTGGATCACGGTCTTGTAGGTGTCGTCGCGCACCAGCACCATCGACGAGTCGGCCTTGGGGTCACAGCCGACGTGGAGCACGCGGCGGCCGCTCTGCGCGTAGTAGAGGCTGACGCCGGTGGCGATCGTCGACTTGCCGATGCCACCCTTTCCGTAGAACGCGATGCGCTGCACAAAGGCTCCGCGAGGCCGGCGCGGAGTGCGCTTGGGCCAAGAGGTTAGTGTACCACAGTTCTGGCGTCGGCCAGTGTCTGGCTGCGTCAACGACGCCGGGCGCGCTACCGACGCCGGGCGTTCACGTAGTCGCGGCCCGCGGTCATCAGCTGCACAAAGCCCGCCTCGTCCTGGCGCGACACCAGCTCGCGGAGGCGCTCCACCGAGCGCTCCAAGGCCGCCAGCGACGTGTCGCCGTAGGCGTTCTGCGCCTGGATCTCGAAGTACAGACGGGGGTTCTCCTGAGCCACGCGGGACGACACGTCCAGCTGCGCGTCGAACGTGGTGGAGGAGATGCGCGCCAGCATGGGCAGGTCGGCGCCGGACGCCGCGAGCGCGTCGTTGAACGCCAGGTTGACCGCGTGCGACAGGCCCAGGACAAACGCGATCAGGCGATCGTGCGTGTCCAGGTCCATGTCGGCGAGCTCGGCCATGGTCGCGGCGAACAGCGTGCGGGCGACCGCGGTGGCCTCGGGCACGCCCAGGTCGACGAAGATCACGTGGCGGCCCGACAGCAGGCTGGTGTCCGGGCCGAACATGGGGTGGACCGACGTGACGCGCACGCCGGCGTCGCGCAGCGCGATCAGGCCGGAGCGCAGCGGCGTCTTGAGCGAGCCGACGTCGAACACGACGCCCGTGGGCGCGCGCCGGGCCAGCTCGTGCAGCACGTCGTTGGTGGCGTGCAGCGGGGCGGCCACGACGATGAGGTCATGGTCGAGCTCGAGCGCGCGCCAGTCCTCGACGCGGTCGACGCCGTCCGGGCCGGGGAGGGGGTCCGCCACGGTGACGCCGAAGCCCTGCGCGGCCAGGAAGCCGGCGAACCACCGGCCCATCTTGCCTGCGCCGCCGATCACCAGCGCGCGTCGACCGCTGCCGGTGTTGGTCTGCGCGACGCGGTGCTGCTCCTGCGCGGACAGCGACGCCTGAATCAGCATGAGCGTGAGGCGCTCGGCCAGCGCGGGGCTGATGCCAAGCTCGACCGCCGCGGCGTGCGCGCGGTCCAGCACCACCTTCTCGCGGGCAAAGTCGCGCGTGCCGAACCCGAGGTCCTGCTTGGCCCGGCCGATCTCCAGGCTGATCTCGGTGCGCCGCGCCACGGCCGCCAGGATGTCACGGTCCAGGGCAGACAGCTCCGCGCGCAGCGACTCCAGCTTCGACATTCGTCCTCCGGCTTGCCGTCCTAGCCCGTCCTGGCGCGCGTCGCCGCGCGCCAGGGGACGGTCCTAGGCGCGACGCCGCCGGCGCAGGCCGAGCAGCGCGAACAGGCTGACCGGCCAGAGCGTGTTGACGTCGGCCTGCACGCAGCCGCCGCCGCGGAGGCGATCCAGGTCACAGGGGTCACCGATGCCGTCTTCGTCGTCGTCGACCTGCTCGGCGTTGGGGTCATCCGGGCAGTTGTCGCACACGTCGCCCAGGCCGTCGCCGTCGCCGTCGAGCTGGTCGGGGTCCGTCTGCGTCGGGCAGATGTCGCACAGGTCGCCGACGCCGTCGAGGTCGGCGTCCTCCTGCTGCGGGTTGGTCTCGGTGGGGCAGTCGTCGCACGCGTTGCCGAGGCCGTCGAAGTCGCCGTCTTCCTGGTCCGCGTCCGGGTTCTCGGGGCAGATGTCGCAGACGTCGCCGACGCCGTCCAGATCGATGTCCGGCTGCGGGGTGGGCGGGTCGGTCACGGCGGGCGCGTTGGAGATGAACGCGCAGTTGTCGCACACGTCGCCCAGGCCGTCCGCGTCGGAGTCGGTCTGGTCGGCGGAGCGGCCATCGTACGGGCAGTTGTCGCACAGATCGCCCACGCCGTCCTGGTCACGGTCGGCCTGGTCGGCGTTCGTGAGGGTGGGGCAGTTGTCGCAGGCGTCGCCGAAGCCGTCGTCGTCCGCGTCGTCCTGGTCGGGATCCGGGAAGTCCACGCACACGTCGCAGGCGTCGCCCACGTTGTCGCCGTCGCTGTCGGCCTGATCCGGCAGGCCGGTGTTCGGGTCGACCGGCGTGGTGACGTCGGGGCAGTTGTCGCAGGCGTCGCCGAGCACGTCCTCGTCGCCGTTCGCCTGATCGTCGTTGGCCAGGCCCGGGCAGTTGTCGCAGACGTCGCCCGCGAAGTCGCAGTCCTCGTCGGCCTGGTCGGGGTTGTAGTCGTCCGCGCAGTTGTCGCAGTCCATGACGATGGTCAGGTAGGGCGTGGTGGCGTTCGGGTCTGTCAGCAGCTCGATCTGGCCGAACGACATGCCGTCAAAGTCCGCGTCGAACTCGTTGATCGGGTACTTGCACTTGTAGTCGACGTAGTCGTAGTAGTAGTCGCTGGTGTCGTTGGGGTACTTGGTCCCCGCGATCACCTTGTCCAGGTTGGCCACGCACTCGGCGTTCGACAGGTCGACCGGGACCTCGCGCGGGCCGGTGTAGCTCACGGGCAGGTTGGTCTTGGGCGTGGTCCACTGGTCGACGGGCGCCGGGACGTAGTTGCAGTTCAAGTCCTGCCACGGGCGCGCGGCCAGGGCGAACGGGAACACCGGCGGCGCGCAGCTCGCGGCGTAGGCCGACGAGCCGCCGATCGCGGAGAAGACAAGCACGGACATCAGGGTGGAGGCGCGCATCACTTGGGCTCCTCGGCAGGGGGCTCGGCGGGCGGGGCGTCGGAGGGCGGCTTGGAGCCGTCGTCGAGCGGCACGGTGTCGTCGTCGTCCTCAGGCTTGTCGAACTGCACACCCTGCAGGGTGTCCGGCTCTTCCTTCACGTCGCGACGCTGCATGATCTGGTCGAGGCCAGACGCCTCATCCGCGGACGGCACGCGCGGCTGGACCGCGGTGTACGGCTGGCCGTCCCACGGGTAGCGCAGCTCGATCTTGAACTTGGGCGGCGTCTCGTAGGCCAGATCGTACTGGCGGACGATGTGGAACACGACGCGGCGGCTCTTGACTGGATCCGCCTGACCGTCCACACCCAGGATGGGCATGACCTCGCCCATGCCACGGTAGGACAGGCGCGAAGGCACCACGCCGACCTTGACCAGGCGCTCCCAGATGCTGCCCGCGCGGCTCTGCGACAGCGGGTAGTTCACCGTGTCCTCGCCGTCGGGGCTGGCGTGGCCCTCGATGACGAGGTGCGCGATGCGGGCGTCGTTGTTCAGGAACTCGGCGATGGCGTCGACGACCGGCAGCGAGTCAGGACGGATGATGTTCGTGTCCTTCTCGAACTCGATCGCGAAGCGGATCTCCAGCTGCTGGCCATCGCTGGTGACGCGCACGACCTGCTTGGGGTCCGCCCACTCCTGCTCGTCGGTCAGCGGCGCGTCCGTCGGCGGGGTGATGGTGGAGCCGCCCGTGCGCACGTGGAAGATCACGTCCTTGCACTGGTCGAGCTGGGCCTTGCAGACCATCGGGTCGATGCCGTCGGCCATGCACTTGTCGTAGGCGTGCACACACGCGACGACCTTGTCCTCGTCGGTCAGCTGGACGCCGTCCTCACCAACCTCCTTGCGACGCTTCTGGAACTTGAGCTGCGCGAACGCGCGCACGTCGGTGGAGCCGTAGCCCTTGGTGAAGCCGCGGCCCGCGCCGACGTCGACCACCAAGAAGGGCATGGCGTGGTACGACGCGGTCAGCATGGCCTCGCCGCTGGACTCGCCCGCGCCGAAGAAATTGGTGAAGCCGAAGCGCGAGTAGATCGACGCGCCGATGTCCAGCTTCTCGCGGAGCACGTTCACGCGGACGCCCGCGTCCCACATCAGCTCGGTGCCGAGCTTCAGATCATCCTTGGTGTCGATCAGCTTGAAGCGACCGTCCACGCCCAAGTCCGACGCGATGCGGACGCGGCCGACGTCAAACGTGGTGAGCAGCGCGCCCTGAATGTGGGGCAGGCGCTCGCCGGCGTAGAAGTTGTGGCGGCTGGTGGGGAGGAACAGGTCCGCCCGCAGGCCCAGCGACACGTTCGGCTTGTTGAAGAAGATGCCGTGGCCGCCGACGCCGATGTCGCCGAAGGCGAAGCCTTCAGACGCCAGCTGGGGCACGTTGGTGCCAAACTGGAAGTAGGCCGGGACCGTCATGCGCACCGTGACCGCGCGCGTGATGTCGACCGAGGCGCCCAGGTACGCGGAGACGCGGTTGTTGATGACCGATCCCACCTCCTGGTCGAACTTGTACAGCACCAACGGCGAGTTGCTGTACATGAAGTTCAGACCCCACCGGGCCGAGCCGCCGCGCCAGTTGCGCGCGACGTCGATGCCGGGGAGCGTCCCCTCGATGCCAAAATTGGGACGGAACAGGTCGATGTCGCCATCGAACCCGTTCTTCAGACGGCCTTCCTGAGCGTGCGCCACCGTGGTGGCGCCGAGCAGGCCGGCGAGGGCAGTGATCGCGAAGGCGCGAGCGCGTCGCAGCATGGGCGGTCGGGGCTCCCCGTAAGAGGCCTGCACGATAGCACATCAGCGCGCGGAGGTCAGCGAGATCGACGCCGACCCGCGTGGTTCCCCGCACTCGCGCGTGCGCTTGGCGGGGTGCGGCGGCCCAAAAAGACCGACCACCCGGTCAATCGTCGCGGTCGTGGCCGTCGGGCTTTACGGCCGACTTGGACCCGTCGGGGTGGGTCGTCATGTACCCGAGGTCCTGGAGCATCTGGAGCTCAGAGACGGACCCTGCGCGGGTCACGCACTGCTGCATCCGGTCGAACTCCGACTCGGGCGGCACGATCACCACGCCCGCCGTGAAGGTGAGCGTGCTGTTCTCGATCACCGTCGTGCCCTCGGACACCGTCTTGGTGTCCTTTGCGCCCTTGACCTGCACGCCGTTCACGGCCTGCGTAGCGGCAAAGCGCACCACCAGCGTGCCCTTGCCCTTGCTGCCCGCGACCACATGGACGCGCTTGCCGTCGTCCGACAGGGTGACCGCGGCGACCTCTTCGGGCTGCACCGGCGGAACCTCGCCCCACTCCTGGTTGACCGGGTTGTGGGTGATCAGCTCCGGATCGAGGACAAACACCGACTCCGCCTTGGCGGGCAGCGTGATGTCGAGCTCAGCACCCTGCGCCAGATCGACCTCGATCCGCCAGCCGTGCCCCACGCCGATGTGGTGGGCGATGCCCAGCTTCTCCCAGTATTCCCGCGTGTCGACCGTCGCCGCCAGGTCGTTTGTCTCGTGCGGGTCCGCGGCGAGGTCGTAGAGCTCCTGGCGGCCGGTGCCGGTCCACAGGATGTACTTGTGGCCCTTCCAGACGATGCCCCAGCGGTCGGCCTCGTACTGGATGTGGGCGATGGGGATGGCCCGGTCGGCGTCGAACGGCTCGCCGCGCATCGCGCCCGTCAGGTCGACGCCGTCGGTGGTGGGCGTGTCCTTCAGGCCCGCGAGCGCGTAGAGCGTCGCCCCGATGTCCTGGAGCGTGGCGGGCGCGTCGCTGTGCATGCCCGCATTGCCGGTGCCGCCGGGCGGCCGGATGACGAGCACGCCGCGCGTGGTCTCATCGTAGATCTGGTGGTTGTGCTCGAACGCGCCGTGCTCCCAGAACTCCTCGCCGTGGTCGCTGTGCAGGACGACGAGCGTCTCGCCGTCGAGCGAGTCGAGGTACTCGAAGAGTCGACCCAGCTCGTGGGAGGTGTAGGCGATCTCGCCGTTGTAGCGCGCCTCGATGACCTTCTTGCCCAGGTCCGTGAGGCGGTCACGCGCCATCATCCCGTAGATCTGCGCGCGGCCCAGCTGACCCGGCGGCGGCAGGGTGTCCCCGTCCGGGAACGGCGGGAGATCCTTCGTGAACGCGTCCACGAAGCTCTTGGGCGCGATGTAGTTGAGGTGCGGATCCATCAGGTGGAGGAACAGGTAGGTGTCGCGGCCCTCCTGCTCCTGCATCCAGGCCACCGCGCGGTTGACCTGATCGTCGGCCTTGGCGTCGCCGTCGAGCCACCACATGTCGAACCCGGCCTGGAAGTCGAAGCGCGGGTTGAGGTGCGGGTTGGCGACGATGCCGGCGGTGGCGTAGCCCGCGTCGTCGAACACGCCGCCGATGTTCTTGGCGCAGACGGCGTCGAGCGGCAGCCGACCGGTGGTGGCCGCGCGGAACGAGGGGCGCGTGCGCGGCGCGCTGGTCCAGGCGTGGTCGAACACGACGGCGTCCTTGGCCCACGCGTCGATCTCGGGCGAGGTGGGCTTGTCGTAGCCGTAGGCGCCCAGGTGATCCGGGCGGAGCGTGTCGACGCCGATCACCACCACATGCCGGGTGCCGCCGCCGGACTTGCCGATCACCGCCGGGCTGCCGACGAATACGTAGTCGTCGATCGAGTTGCCGCCGACCGTCGTGCGGAGCTCCAGCGTGCCGGTCTTGCCCGACAGGTTGGACAGGTCGAGCTTCCAGGGGATGAAGCTGGCGGTGCGACCAGGCAGCTTCTGGCGGTCCAGCTCCTGCTCGCCGGCGGCGTCGATCCACACGAGCGCCACCTCGGCGCCGTCGGACGCGCTGGCGATCGGCGGTGGCACCATGCCCAGGTACGCGCTGAACGACGCGCCCGCCGGGATCGTGAGCGCCTTCCACGTCGCGGTGGCGGGGGCGGGGAGGAGGAGACCCTCGCGCGACTGCTGGCTGGCGTCGCGCTCCTGCGAGGCGGGCGGCGCGGTGGACATGCCGTAGTGCACGAACTGCTGGTCGGTCATGCCGTCCGCGCGGGCCTCAGCCCAGTTGATGCGGCGGGCGGTGAGCAGGACGTTCGGGTTGACGACCTTCACCTCCTTCGCGCTCTGCCCGCCCATGCCGCCCTGACCGGCGCGCACCCAGAGGTCCTCGCCGCGGAACGACCAGACTGGGCCCTTGGCGCGACCGCCGTTGCCGAGCGCCGTGAGGAAGCTCGCCTCCTCGCCGTCCACCCACACGTGCATGCCCGCGGGCGCCATGCGACGCTCGGCCTTGGGCACGTAGAACGGGATGGGCATGGTGCTGGCGCCGCCCTCCTGGTTCTGGATCTGCTCGCCCTTGAACACAAACGCGGAGCGCTCGGCCTCGTCCGCCGCGCGGTTGGTCTCGGGGAGCACCAGCGTCATCGGCAGGCGATCGAGCACGAGGGCGCGGGCGCCGCTCGTGGCCGGGAGCGCGTCGCCCTTCCAGGCGGCGGGGCCCTTCACCACGGGCGCAGCGACCTCGGGCTCTCCCCAACCGCACGCCATCAGGCTGGCGACGAGCAAGGGGCGGAGCAGGCGAGCGGAGGACCGGGCGGTCAGGGCGGGGCGGGGCGGGACGGGCATGGACCTTCCGGGCGCGACGTGGCAGAAGAGCTTCGCCTATCGCCACCCGATCCGCATGGCCAAAGTGTGTCGACGGGCGCTTGGGAGGGTCGCATGTGGGACGGTTCGACGAGGGACGCCTGGGTGCTGGCGACGTGGACGGCGCTGCTCCACGGCACGGGTGATCGCGCGGCGCGCGAAGACGTCGTGAAGGCGTGCGATACGCTGGTGTTCGCGAATTTCGGCCAGCCCACCCGCGACGCCGGCGCCCGGCTCGTCGAGGCGATCGCCGCGGTCATCACCGAGTCGGGGAGCGTGGAGTCCGCCGTTGTCGCGCTGTTCGGCGACCGCGCCGGCCAGACCTTCTCCGCCGCCACGCGCGACGAGCGCAGCCAGCGCCTGCGGGCCTACGACTTCAAGATGGGCCTGCCCTGGCTGGCGCGGCTCTGGAAGCGGCACGAGGACGGCGAGGTCCGCCCGGGCTGGGAGGTGATCCTGTCCGTCGACACCCACGCCCACATCCTCGACCCCAACCCCTACGACGACCTCGACGAGAACCTCGACCTGCCGCTCGCCGACTTTCACGTCCTGTGGGAGCTGTCCGGCGCCGCGCACGTCCACCTGAAGCGGGCCTAGTCCATGCTGACCTTCACCGGCGCGGGCGTGGTGTCGACGCCGACCACCCTGCAGGTGCGCGTGGCGCCGGACGGTCACGGTCTGGTGCGCGCGCACGCGGCGCCCGGGCGCGCGCTCACGGACGACGAGCTGATCGCCAACATCCGCCACCTGACCGAGGGTCAGCGCGGCCCGCGCGCGCACCCGTGTGACGCGCTCGTGCTGTCGGGCGTCCCCGCGGATCGGGTCGGGAGCCTCACGGCGGTGATCGCGGCCGCGCGAGGGTGGGGGATCCGACATGTCACGCTGCACACCGCCGCCGACGTCCCACCCCAGCCGATCGGCCTCGACGCGGTCGGCGTCGTGGTGCGCGGGCCCGAGGATGTGGCCCGGCTGCGCGCGTGGCCCGCGGCCCGTCGCACCGCCGTCCTGCTGCTCGACGACGCCGCGTCGTTCGACGCCTGCGTGGGCGGACTCGACGGCATCGACGCGGTCGCCGTGACCTGGCCGTTCCCGCCTGTGCAGCCGCTGCCGCTCGATCAGGTCGGCCCGTGCCTGGACGCGGTCGCCGCCGCGCGTGGCGACGCCGACTGGGTGATCAAGGGCCTGCCCGCCTGCCTGGTCGGCGACCACGCGCAGCGCGTCCGCCGCAGCCGCAACCGCTTCCTGGTCGACGCCGACCACCAGCTGGCCGCCGCTCGGCTCTTCTTCCCGGACGTGGTCCGCTGGGCCAAGATCGACTCCTGCCGGTTCTGCGCGCACGACGCCCGCTGCGACGGCGTCGCCCGCGAGTGGCTGGAGCGTGGTCTGGTGGGGAAGCTGCAGCCCGTGGCGTGAGCGGGACGTTCGCGCGCGCCGAGGTGGCGTGCTCGGCGACGCGACCGGCGATCGCGCTCAGCGCGTCTCGACCTTCGCCTCGCGCATCATCAGGCGCTGCACTGCGTCCACCGGCGGCATGCCGTCGCAGATCCCGACGATCGCGCTGATCAGAGGCACGTCGACGCCGTGCATCTGCGCCAGCTTGTGCAGCGCGCGCGCCAGGTGCTCGGGGCCAGAGCCGTGCGGCGGGTGGCCGCTGGCCAGCGCCTTGCCCACGTCGTAGTGCGGATGCCCTGGGCGAGCCTGCGCGGCGACCAGATCGCCCACGCCGGCGAGTCCCATGAAGGTGGCCGGGTCCGCGCCGATCGCGTTGCCCAGGCGGGTGGCCTCGGCCAGGCCGCGGGTCAGGACCATCGCGTGGATGCCGACGCCTGCGCCGCCCAGGTTGAGCGCCAGGCCCACCAGCGCCGCCAGCACGGGGACCACGGCACCTGCGAGCTGCACGCCGGTCAGGTCGGGCGTCTCGTAGCAGCGGTAGCGCGGCGAGTGCAGCGCGGTCACCGCCATCTGCCGGAGCGCTTCGTCGCGGCTGGCGATCAGGCCCGCGCACAGGCCGCCGTTGAGGATCTCTTCGACCGGCGCGGGGCCCGCGAGCGCGCCCACGCGCACCGTGTCGCACTCCTGGAGCACGGCGTCCGTCAGCCAGTCGCCCGTCACCGGATCCAGGCCACGACCGGCCACCACGATCAGGTTCTGCGGACCGGGCTTCACCAGGCGGATCGACGCGCGCACCTCAGCGGCGCTGGTGGCCACCAGCAGCAGCTCGCACTCCGCCGCCACCTGCGGCGGGTCGTCGGTGGACGGCAGGATGTGGGGCGGGCGCTTGCCCTGGTACGCGATGAACGGCTCGTTGCCCGCGGCCAAGACCAGACGCGCGAGCGCCTGACCCCAGCGACCTCCCCCGACGATGCCCACCTTCATGCGTCCTCCGCGTGCGATCGGCGCGCGCCGATCACGGCTCGTCCAGGTCCACCAGGCGGACGATCCATCCGCTCGGATCCACGCTGATGCGCCCCGACGCCTCAAGCGGCGCGGTCGCGTCCGGCAGCGCCGTCAGGCGCACGTCCGCCAGCCGCGCCAAGCGGTCGAGCGGGAGGACGCCGTTGTGCTGCTCCAGCGCCTCAAGGACCCGGTGGGAGGCGGGCGGGAGCGCGAACGGGGCGCGCTCGTCCAGGTGCCGGGTGGCCAGGTGCTCCAGCGCGATCCACACGGTGCGTGGGTGGCCGCGCGTGGCCGTGCGGGCCTTGGCGACCTCGCCCATGTTCGCGACGCCGAGCCACCGACCCAGCCGCGTGGCGTCGTCGGAGTCGAAGGTGTCCGGCGTGAGCTGCACCGCCTTGGCCAGGCTGGACGACGGCCGCGGAGAGTACAGCAGCAGCAGGGCCCCCTGCGACCCAGCGAGGACCACGCGGCCCAGGCGGCGCGCCTCCTTGGATGAGGCGCGCGCGAACGCGACCGGGCGCGAGCCGGCGGCCCACGCCTCCTTGAAGCGGGCGATGTCGAGCTTGGAGTGGATCTCCATGCCCTCCAGGCGCGCCGCCTTGAGCGCCTCGTGGATCAGCGTGCGGCGACCGGACCCCGCCGGCCCATGGACGACCACCACGACGCCCGCGCCGTCCGACGCGCGCGCGACCTCGGACATCAGCTTCATGCGGGCGCGGGCCATGCCGAGCACCGGCTTCGCGACCCGATCCTTCCACGCGCCACCCAGCACCCGCGCGACCGCCGCCAGATCAGGCCTGCGCGCCGGGTCCCGGTTGAGCAGCGCCGACACCACCCGCTCCAGGCGCAGGGGCAGGTCCGTGCGCCACGCCGACATGGGCACCGGGATGCTGGAGACGGGCAGGTGCAGCACCGCCGCCGGGTCGGCCGTGTCGAACGGCGCCCGGCCTGCGAAGCTCGCGTAGATCACGGCGCCGAGGCCGTACAGGTCCGACGCCATGGTGCTGGCGCCGCCCTTGAGGACCTCAGGCGCGGTGAAGCCCGGCGTGCCGCGTCGTTCGCCGTGCGGCGACCCGTTCCCCGCGTCGAGGAGCTTCACGTGGTTCCAGCCGTCGACCATCACGTTGCCGGGCTTGAGATCCCCGTGGATCACCCCCGCCTGATGAAGGTGCATGACGGCGCCGACCAGCTCCAAGCACACGCCGACGACCTCGTGCAGCGGGCGCCCCAGGCTCCACTGCTCGATCGACTTGCCCTCGACGTACTCCACGACCATGAAGCCGCGGCCCTTGCGCTCCAGGCGCGTGAGGTGCGGGTGGGCGTGCTGCTCGAGGATCTCGGCCTCGCGCGCGAGCCGCTCCGGGCCCTTGTCGCCGCGCGCGATCTTGATGGCGACCCGGCCCGTGGGACCCGACGCGCGCCACACCTCACCGTCGGCGCCGAGGGCGACGATCTGGTCCGCGCGGAAGGGGCCGACGACGGGGCGGGCGTTCGGCATGGGCTGGACGACTCCGGGATGCGTGCCACGGGCTGCACGGCACCTTACCGGAGAGTCCCGCGCCCGTCCAAGCCCCGTCGCGATTCCGAGGTCGTCCTTGCCCGATCCCGCCCTGCACATCGTGCTCTACCACCCCGAGATCCCGCAGAACACCGGCAACATCGGCCGCCTGTGCGTGGGGCTGCAGCTGCGCCTGCACCTGGTCCACCCCATCTCGTTCGACATCGACGAGAAGGCCGTGCGGCGCGCAGGCCTGGACTACTGGAAGCACGTCGACCTGACTGAGCACGCGGACGAGGCGTCTTTCTGGGCCTGGGCCGAAGGCCGCCGCGTGCGGCTGTTCTCGTCGCACGGCGCCCAGTCGTTCACCCAGTGCCCCTACGAGCACGGCGACGTGCTGGTGTTTGGCCGGGAGACGGTGGGGCTCCCGGAGGAGCTGGTCGCCGCGCGGGGCGCCTGGAAGATCCCGATGACCGGGCCGATCCGCTCGCTGAACCTGGGCAACGCGGTGAGCGTGGTGTCGTACGCGGCGCTGGCGCGGGTCCGGCCCGACGTCTTCGGCTGACCGCGGCCTGTGGACGCCGCCCGTCAGCCCTTGCGCAGCAGGCTCTCGTAGTCCTTGGTGGGGATCGGCCGGCTGAACAGGTAGCCCTGGTACATCGTGCAGCCGCGCTCGCGCAGGGCCTCCAGCTCGGCGGACGTCTCGACGCCCTCGGCCACCACCTCGATGCCCAGGCCGCGGCTCATGGCCAGGATCGACTCGACGATCGCCACGCTGGTCGGCTCGGTGGGCAGCCCCTGCACAAAAGCCTGGTCGATCTTGAGCTGATCAAAGGGCAGGCGGCGCAGGTAGGTGAGGGACGAGTAGCCGGTGCCGAAGTCGTCCATCGAGAACTTCACGCCGTGCGCCTGGAGCGCCGTCATCTTGGCCACCGTCTGCTCCACGTTCTTGAGCGCGACGGTCTCGGTGAGCTCGAGCTTGAGCAGGTGCGCGGGCGCCCCGGTCTCCTCCAGCACGGTCAGGATGCGCTTCTCAAAGTCGGCCTGATTGAACTGCTTGGCGCTGACGTTGACCGACAGCGGCAGGTCCTTGGTGTCAGGGTGGTCCTGCCACGCCTTGAGCTGCCGGCACGCCGTGTGAAGCACCCAGTCGTCGAGCAGCACGATGAAGCCGGTCTCCTCGGCCACGGGGATGAACTCGGACGGGGGCAGCAGCCCTCGGTCCGGGTGGAGCCAGCGCACCAATGCCTCGGCGCCGCAGGGCCGCTGGTTGGCGCCCACCTGCACCTGGTAGTGCAGCAGGAACTGGTCGCGCGCGAGCGCGTCGCTGATCTCGCGCGCCTGGACCGAACGCGCCGTCAGACGGGCCTGCATGACGCTGTCGAAGAAGCGGGCCTGGTTCCGCCCACTCTTCTTCGCCTGGTACATCGCGGAGTCCGCGTACTTCATCACGACGTCGAGCTCGTCGCGTTCGTCGTGGAACATCGCCACGCCCACGCTGCAGCCGCCGGTGTGCACGTGGTCCTTCATCACGTAGGGCTTGGCCAGGCTGCGACAGACGCGCTCCGCGACCACGCTCGCTTGCGCGCCGGCGATCTGCGGGTCCGGGTTCAGCTCGCCGAGGACCAGCACGAACTCGTCGCCGCCGACGCGCGCGACCGTGTCACAGTCGCGCACGCACAGGCGCAGGCGCTTGCCGACCTGACGGAGCACCTCGTCGCCAAAGTCGTGACCGCGCGCGTCGTTGAGCAGCTTGAAGTTGTCCAAGTCCAGATAGATGAGCGCGCCGCGTTCTTGGCGTCGCGCCGTCAACGCCGCGGTCTTGCGGTAGGCGTCGATCAACATCCGACGGTTCGGCAGGTCGGTGAGCATGTCGTAGAAGGCGGCGTGTCGAGACGCCTCTTCGCGCGCGTGGCGCTCAGTGATGTCGTGCACGAACAGCAGGCAGCGGCCGGTGGAGGGCATCGCCATGGCGGAGACGTCCACCGGAAACAGCGTGCCGTCCGAGCGTCGGTGGTGAGTCTCGAACCTCAGGTGCGGGGTCTTCTGCATCTGCTTCTTCTTCTCGTGCAGAAACTCCTCGGTCGCGGCCGTCACGACCGTGATCGGCGTGCCACGCAGCTCGTGGCGCTGCCATCCCCCCTTCTCCAAGTAGGCGTCGTTCACCTCGACGATGACGTTGTCCTGGTCCACCATGATGAAGCCGTCGAGGCTGGCGTTGGTGAGCGCCTCGAACTTGGCGGCCTGCGCTTCGCGTTGGTCGAGCAGCGCCTGCTGCTGCTCCTGCATGATCTGCCGCGCGGTGATGTCGTGGGCGATGCAGAGGTAGGCGCCGTCCTGCGGGTCCACCCAGACAGTCAGATCGACGGCGACCGTGCCGCCATCGCGCCGGCAAAAGCGGGCCTCGGTGCGGAGATGGCCGCCCGGTCGGAGCTGCTCGGCCCACCGCTTCCGGTCCACCGGGTCCTCGATCTGCGTGATCCGCATGACGTGCTGTCCGACCAGCTCCTCGCGAGACCAGCCCAGCATCGTACACAGGCCGTCGTTCACTTCGCGCAGGATCCCGTCCGGGTCCGCCAACCAGAAGCCGTCGAGGGTGGCCTGGGTCAGCGCGTGGAACCGGCCCGCTTGCTGGTCGCGCTCCGCCCGCCGCGCGCGCTCGGACTGCGCTGCGTTCTTTTTTGCCGTGATGTCACGGACCAGGACCATGACCTCGCCCACCTCGACCAGCGGGGTCACCGTCACGTCGAAGGTCCGCTCGTGTCCGTCGCCGTGCGGGAAGGTGCGCTCCACGCGAACCGCCTCTCCCTGCGCCATCAACGCCTTGAGTCCGTCCGCGGCTTGGGCGCCGCTCACGCTCAAGTGGCTCACGTCCAGACCCACCATGGACTCACGCTCCATGCCCACCATCTGGCAAAGCGCGTCGTTGATCTCGGTCACGTGACACGACAGGTCCAGGGTCATCACCCCGTCGCTCATCGACTCCAGCATGGTGCGGAGCTTCTGGTTGGCGACCGCCGCCTCACGCTGTTCAGCCTGTAGCGCCGCTTCGGCGCGCTTTCGGGCCGAGATGTCCCGGATGAGCGCGACCGTCTCGTCGTACTCGGGCAGGTAGGCGGCCACGGCCTCGATCGTGACGGTGTGGCCCAGGCGGTGAATGTGCTCGGTCTCGAATCGTGTCGTCCCCAGCGCTTTGATCTGCGCCAGGTTGGCGCGGACATCCTCCTCGGTGCGGTTGCGCGCGGAGTACCGGGAGACGTGCGTGCCGATCATCTGCGCCGGTGTGTAGCCGAGCACCGCGGCGTGGACCGCGTTGACCTCCGTGAGGATCCCGCTGGATGACACCGACCAGTAGCCGTCGGTGGCGCCCCCGAGCACGCGCGCGAACTTGGTGGCCCGGTCGCTCTGCTGGAGGCGGGGCGTGTCCTTCGTGGTCCCATCCAGCGCGCGCGGGATGGCCGCGATCTGCACCGTCTCTTCGTCCGCGTCGTCCGGGAACGGGCTGCGCGCGCGGTTCCCGGTCATGGCGTCCGCAGGCTCGGAATTCGGACTGGAGGGGCTGTTGGGCATGGCGGC
>CANJMY010000046.1 GCA_947475315.1 Pseudomonadota bacterium
GGTCGCCCGCGACCCGGTCGCCCGCGACCCGGTCGCCCGCGACCCCTCCGGCGCGCAAGACGAGCAGGAGAAGACGGTCGGTCGCCCGGTGCGAGCGTTTCAGCGCGGCGCGCCGGATGGCCCCGATGACGCCCGCATGTACGGCGCCGCCAAGCACGCGGCGACGCTGCGCGGAGACTCGACCGAGCAGGTCCGGGCGGACTGCCTAGCCCGCGCGCGAGCGGCGTCCGCGTCGGCGGCCGACATCCAGGATCGCCTGTCGCTTCGGCTGGAAGAGGGTGAGCGCGACCTGCGCGGCCGCCAGGACCCGGCGCTGCGCGCGCCGATCGATCGCATCACCGCGCTGACTCGCTCTGTCGTCGATCAGGTTCGCGCCGCGCGCGCGTCGATCGCCGTGATCGAGCACGCCGGAGATCTGGAGCGTATGCGACGCGCGGCCGAGCGCGCCGAGCGTGCCCGGGACGTGTCGGTGGAGGCCGTCGAGGAGGCGGACGCGCTCTGGACCGCGTTCTACGACGCGCTGTCCAACCTGCAGGAGTCCGCAGCGCGTCGTCGCGCGGCCGTGCAGCGCGCGCGCAACGATGTCACCGCCGCACGCACGGCGATGGACGAGGCCACGCACCGGGTCAACGCCTGGCGCTCGGTCGACACCACCGCCGACTGGTCGCAGGTCGACGTGCTGCTCACCAAGGCCACCGAGGCCTTCGCGCGCGCTGAGGTCGCCTCCGCCACGCTGGAGTCGGGTGGAGATCCGGACACCGCGTCGTCGGTCGCGTCGGACGCCCGTCGAGACGCGGAGCGCTTCGCCCGCGAGGCCACCTCGCTCGGCAACCGCATGGTGGAGACGTCTCGCGAGATCAAGCGCACCCGCGAGGTGCAGCGCGAGGTCGCGGACCACGTCGACCGCATCGATCGTGACGCGATCAGCTTCGACGCGCTGCGCGACGAGCTGCTCGTGCGCATGGCCGGCGCCGCCGATGAGGCGGCCGCGGGCCTGTCCCGTCGGATCGACGCGCTCACCACGCGCGTGCACCGCGGTCGGCGCTTTGCGTCGTCCCAGGGCAACACGAACTCGGACGCCGACGGCATCGAACGCCTGGCGGCCACCGCGCGCGACGTGGGCGCTTGCCTCGCCGAGATCCAGCGCCTGGCCATTGAGGTCGACGCGTGGGTCAATTCTCGAGGCTCGGCCGAGGTGGACTCGGCGCGTCTTGAGCTGATCGCCGAGTCGCTGACGCAGCTCGCGATGATGGAGTCGACCGCAGCGGTGGCGCGTCGAGCGTCCAGCCGTGCGCATGGTGCGGCCGCGGGCGTGGATGACGCGGAGGTCGGGCGCCTGGTGGGCCAGCTCGAGTCGGCGGAGGTCGCGCTGCGCGACGCGCTCGAGTCGGCGCGCGGCGCGGTCGACGCGATCGAGTCTGCGCAGTCCAGGGTCGGCGCTGAGGCGGCGGCGCAGTCTGCGACCGCGGTGATGGACGTCGCCTTGGTGAACGCCGATCGCGTGCGTTCGACGGCGGAGGCCCTCATCCAGTCGGCGGACGCGCGGCGTGCGTCGCTGCTCAACATGCTGCGCGAGGATGGTCGCGCGCTGGCCGAGCGGGTGCTGCAGAGCACCGCGGACGTCACGCGCGTCTCGGAAGAGGCCAGCGTGCTCGCGACCTCTGCGGGCGATGACGGCAAGGCGTGGGTGGAGGCGATCTCCGCGGCGCTGGCGCGCGCGACCGACGCGCGCGAGGCGGTGCAGGAGGGCGAGCGTCGCCTGCAACACTATGGCGATCCGGGCGTGCTCACGCGCGTGGTGGACGCCATGCAGGACGCGTCGGACGTGTCTTCGGCGGCCGTGATCGAGGTCGAGGTCGCGCGGGCGAAGCTGCGCGCGCTGGCCGGTCGCGCGGCCACGGAGGCGCGCGCCGAGGTGAAGACCGAGCCGATGTTCGAGTCGGACGAGCGCACCGATCCGACCGTCATCCTCTCGCCGATGTCCGAGCGGACCTTGACGTCGATCACCGTGGCCCGGATCTCCGAGCTCGACGGTCTGGATGAGGACGTGTCGGTCGCGCTGCCCGCGGGCTCGCGCGTCGAGGCGACCCTCCCTGTGGTGGAGGTGACCGCGGGTCGCGGCGGCGCTTCGGAGCTGACCGTGCCGTCGGTGACGTCGAACCTGCCCTTGGGCGAAGAGGCGTACTGGCTCGACGAGCATACGTCGGAGCTGGAGTTCGCTCCGGTGACCCCGCCCCCCGTCGTCGCGGCGGCGCCCGCGGTCGCTGAGCCCGCGCTCGACGACGAGGACGGGATGACCGTGGTCGACAAGCCGGTCGAGGTCGACTTCGACGAGTTCGACCTGATGGAGGCGCCGGTCACCGACGCCGACCGCGCCGAAGCGGAGGCCGCCGTCGCGTGGGCCAAGGTGCGCGCCGCGCGCGCCCGCTCGTCCTTTGACGGCGCGCGTCGCGCGCTGACGGTGTCGTCGGATCGCGCCGTGTGGGCCTCGCTGGTCGAGGGTCGCTCGATGATGGCCGCCGAGGCGAGCCGCCTCGACGACGTGATCGACTCCGTGCACGGCCGCTTGGCCTGCGCGCACCGCGTCAGCTTCCTGGCCGAGGCGGTCATCCGCCTGGCGAGCGAGTTCCGCCCGGGTCCGCTGCCTCCCGAGGTGCGCCGTGACCTGCGCGAGCGCGCGGTGCGCCCGGTGCAGACCTACGACCCGGCGGTGGTGCGGGATCTGGCGGCCTGGGACGTGGCGGTTGACGCATGGTCGGCCGGCTGGACCGAGCGCAGCGTGCTCGACGCCCGCGACACGGCGCGCGTGGCGATCGCGGTAGCGCGTCGCGCACGCCCCGGTGATCGCACGGCGGCGCACACGGCGGCCCGTGACGCGGTGGACGCGCTCGCCGCGGCGCTCCGCGAGGCGGCCCGCGTGCGTGACGCGGCGTGGTCGGACGTGAACGCGCGCGGCGCGGGGCACGCCCGCGCGGCGTGGGCGGCGCTGCGGGTCGAGGACCTCTCCGGCGCGCTGGAGCAGGCCCGCGCGGCGGCGCAAATCTCGGCGGCGCCTGAGGTGCGGGTGACCGCGTCGCTGGTGCTGCGCGCGCTCGGTCGTGTGCATGAGGCCGAGGCCTGCCTGGATGGCGTCGACCACCCGCTCGCGGCGCGCGCGCGGTCGCTCGACGCGGGGCCGCTCCCCGTGGAGCCGGTCCACCGCAGCGTGCTCGCCGCGGTCGAAGCGCGCGACGCGATCCACTGACCTTCGTCCTCGGGTCCGTCAGGGCCTGGGGAGCAGCGTCACGTCGAGGATCTGATCGGCGTCGACGTCGGTGAGCGTGGTGGTGCGGCCATCGGGCCAGAACAGCTCGACCTTGTCGAGGCGCGTGGCGCCGCCCAGGCCGAACAGCACCTCGGGCGGACCCGACGAGTACATGCTGGTCCCGCCGGCGTGAACCCAGCGGTTCCACACGCGAGCGCCCGCGGTGACGCGCACCCGGGTGGAGATGCCGAACGTGTTCGGCGGCGGCGCGTGCGTTCGGACGCGCAGCCACGTCCCTTCGCCGCAGCGCGACACGTAAAGCAGCGGCGGGGAGTCGAGCGGGCGCTTGAGCACGTCGGGCCAGCCGTCGTTGTTGAAGTCGGCGACCACCAGCCCGCGGCTGGGCTCGCGTACGTCCATGCCCCAGGCGACGCCCTCGTCGTGGAACTGACCGGCTTCGTCCTGCACGAACACGGCGTCGGGCTCCCAGCTGGCGTCATGCCACTCGTCCCAGTAGCCAAAATTCATCAGGACATCGCCGTCTCCGTCGAGGTCCAGGTCGACCACCTCGGTGCCCCACCCGAACTCTTGCAGGTCGCCCTCGCCCTCCCAGGTGGCGATCAGGCCGCGGCTGGACGCGCCCTCGAACCAGCCGACCGGCGTGGAGAGCAGCAGGCTGGCCGCCTTCCACGACGTCTGCACGAAGTCGGGCCGCTCGTCGCCGTTGAGATCGCCGATGCCCAAGCCCATGCCGGCGAACGGGATCTCGAACCCGGACTGGTTGTCCACGTCGAGCGACAGGCCGGTGGGCGTGTTCCAGAACAGGCGGCTCGGGCGCGACCAGCCGTAGTCGTTGATCATCAGCAGCTCGGGCTGTTGATCGCCGTCCAGGTCTTGGAAGCTGGACATGAACGTGTAGCCGCCCTTCACGTCGTCGGGGATCAGCTCCGAGCGGTCCAAGAACATGCCGCCGCCCAGGTTCTCGAAGAGCCTTGGCGGATCTCCGATCTCTGCGAGCGGCGTGTCGTGCGGGTTCTCCGGCGTGGGGCCGTAGCTGCCTACGAACAGGTCGAGGTCGCCGTCGCGGTCCATGTCGCCCCAGGCGCTGGTCTGCGCGCGCGTCGACACGTCGATCCCGGAGCCTGTGGTCGCGTCGGCGAACACGCCACGACCGCTGTTGAGCAGCAACAGGCTCGGCTCGGCCCAGCGCGTGACGAACAGGTCGAGGTCACCGTCGCCGTCGACGTCCACGGCGGTCGCGCCGGTCGACATCGACAGGTCCACGCCGGGGAAGCCTTCGTCGACCAGGTCGGTGAACGTGCCGTCCGCGAAGCCCACACGGTACTGCGAGGTGAACGCCCCCGGCAGGAGCACGTCGAGCAGGCCGTCGCCCGTCAGGTCGGCCACGACCGCGCCCCCGCCGACCAGGCGGTATTGGCCCTCGACGAGGTTCTCAAACGGCGCGTCCTGGACCGCCCAGCGGGCCGCGTCACGCTGCGTGGGATCCGCGCACGGGATGGCGCCGCTGGTGCGGACCGTGTGGTCGGGCGGCGGCGGGACGTCGGTGTCCGCAGGGGCATCGGTGTCCGGCGCGACGTCGGTGTCGTCGGTGTCGACCGCGACCACCACGTCCTGGTCTGTGTCGACGCCCGGCGCGTCAGGCACGCCGCAGGCGATCGTCGCGAGCGCGATCCAGGATGGACGAAGCGGCGACACGACGGCTCTGCCTCTGGGGTGGGAGCCGCTCTATAGCCGACCGATCGGCCGGTCCGCAGCTACGCCGTCTCCTGGTCGAGCGCGGCGACCGCCCGCGCGGCGAGCTCCTCGGCGTCGTCGGCGCTGTCGCCGATCGCCACCAGGCCGACCTTCCCGAACTGCGAGAGCGCGCCCATCAGGTGGAACACGACGCCCCGCTCGGTGGGGGCGTGGAAGAGCAGCCCGTGGAGCACGGCGATGTCGATCAGATCGTCCGGGCGCAGGCCGACGTAGCGCTGGCTCGTGATGTTGTCGGACGCGAAGTAGAACTTCTCGGCCCCCGACGCGCTGTGGAAGGTGCCGCGGTTCACGTCGTAGCGGCCGTCGGTGAGGAACTTGAGCGTGAGGAACGGGTGGGTGGTGCCGCCCTTGCGCAGGTTGATCTCGATCGCGAAGTGACGCCAGCCGCGCTCGCCGAGCACCGACACGTAGTCGATCCCAAAGCGGCCGATCACGCCGCGGCGCGCGAGCTCGTCGGCCACCTGCATGGCGCTCGCCTGCACGTCGGTGCGGTAGGCGCCGTCCGCCGGGAAGCGCGCGCCGAGGAACACCTGACCGTCCACGCCCCCCAGCACCTGATCGTGTGTGGAGATGGCCTGCGGTTCGCCGAGAGCGTTGACCCGGCACTGCACGGACGGGCTCGCCTTCACCTCGCCGTCGATCCACTCCTCGACCACGCCCTGCATGTCGCGCAGGCTGGTGGACCAGTCCTCCCAGGTCTCGGACGACGACACGTACTGCAGCTGCGTGGGCAGCCGGTCGAGGATGCGCGCCGTCAGCTCGTTCTCCGACAGCGTCGGGTCGAGCCCGTCGAACGAGAGGACCGCGTTGCCTTCGCCCGAGAAGCCGTCGTTGAGCTTGGTGACGGCGCGGCGCGCGGTCGGGCGTGCGCGTCGGATCGCCGCGAACGCGCGCGCGATGTCCTGCGGATCGCGGAGGCGCTCAAAGCCGAACGGGAAGTCGATCCCGGCGGCGCGGAACACCTCGCGGGCGCCCGACTTGGTGCCCAGGTCGTAGAGCGACGGGTCGACCGCGTGCAGCGGCAGGCCCAGCCGCACCGCCAGCGAGCGCTCCAGCGTGGACGAGTTGAAGCAGACCAGGTGGCTGGTCTCGGGGTGCGCGATCTCCTCGCGGATGCGCTCGATCAGGCGCGGACGCCGCAAGATCTTCTCGGTGAGCGGCGCCACGCTGCTGTCGGCGCAGTGCAGCATGACCAGGCGCGGGCGGGCGTGGCTGGCGGGGACGCCGGGCAGCATGGCCAGGTAGTAGTCGACGATGCCGGGGTCGATGGCGCTGCTGGTGACGTAGATCACCTTGGTGCGCGGCTGCTTGAGCAGCATCAGGTTCACCAGCATGCGCTCTTCGTAGTGCCACACGCCCGTGATCTTGTTCAGCTCGCGCGTGGGGAGCGACAGCGACGGCACGATGACGCACGTCTGCGGCGTGGCCGCGTCGGCGGACAAGATCCGGAACAGGTCCGGGGTGCGTTGTTGGAGCGCGGCAAAGGCCGCGAGCTCCTCGGCTGAGCCAGGGGTGAACATGCCGGCGAGCATAATGGCCGCTGTGCCGTCCGTCGCTCCCGCGCCACAGAGGCTGCACTCGGATATCGGGCGAAGGTCCCACGCCTAGACCTTCGGAGCGCCCGTGCACGATCTCATCCTGTCCCAAAGCCAAGCTGAGGGCGCCGCCCTGATGCGGCTCACCTTCGACCGAGCCGTCCCTGGCCATGTGGCGCCGGGCCAGTTCGTGACCGTGCACGTCGAGGGCCACAAGGCGGGCTACTTCGCGCTCGCGTCCGGCCCCGGGCAGGTCACTGAGCTGCTGATCAAGCCGCAGGGCCCGGTCGCGGAGCACCTGGCGGCGCTGCCGGTCGGCGCCGTCGTTCGCGTCTCGGACCCGATCGGCAAGGGCTTCGGCGTCGAGGCCGACGGTCGCCCCCTGGTGGTCCTGGTCAACGGCAGCGGCATCTCCGCGGTGCGCGGCCTGATCGACGCCGAGATCGCCGGTGGCCTGCACCGTCCGGTGCACCTGCTGTACGGCGTGCTGACGCCCGGACACGCGGCCTTCCAGGAGCGGTTGGCGGCGTGGCGGGCGGCGGGCGTGGCGGTGCACCTGGTGCTCGACGCGCCGCAGGAGGGCTGGGACGGGCCGACCGGGTTCGTGCAGCACCACGCGCAGCGCCTGGGCCTGGTGACCGACGCCGTCAGCGTCGCGCTGGTCGGGTTCCCCGCGATGATCGAGGAGACCAAGGCG
Source organism: Pseudomonadota bacterium (assembly GCA_947475315.1). Classification (GTDB taxonomy): domain Bacteria; phylum Myxococcota_A; class UBA796; order UBA796; genus CAIOSP01. Next base: position 7,253 of record CANJMY010000046.1, read on the forward strand.
CTCTACGCCGCCGCGGGCCTCGCCCCGGAGCGCGTCCGCACCAACTTCTAGGCCGGGGCTTCCTGTCCCGGAACGTTGCGAGCCGTCGTATCCGGGTCCGTGGATCGTTACGGCGCCAACCCCTTTGGAGGCCGCGTGGTCATTCGCGACATCCCGACGTTCCTCGATCTGCTCCGCACCCGCCGTGATCTGGTGGAGGTGGAGGTGGAGGTCGACACGGACCTGGAGCTTGCGGAGATCCACCGTCGCGTGATCGCGGCGGGCGGCCCGGCGCTGCTGTTCAAGCGGCCCAAGGGCCACACGATCCCCGTCGTCACCAACCTGTTCGGCACGAAGGCGCGCGCGGAGCTGGCCTTTGGCACCCGGCCCAAGGACTTCGTGGAGACCGCGACCAAGCTGATCCACGAGCTGGTGCCGCCCACCCTGGGCAAGCTCTGGCACCGCCGCGACTTCTTCGCGCAGGCCATGAAGATCGGGACCAAGTCGGTGCGCAACGCGCCGGTCATGGAGGTGGTGGAGGCCCCTGCGCTCGACCGCATCCCGATGATCAAGTCCTGGCCCAAGGACGGCGGGTCGTTCGTCACGTTGCCGCTCGTCTACACCGAGCACCCGGACACCCACGTGCCCAACCTGGGCATGTACCGCATCCAGCGGCACTCTCCGTCCACCACCGGCATGCACTGGCAGATCGGCAAGGGCGGCGGCTTTCATCACCACGTCGCGCAGTCGCGTGGTCAGGACCTGCCTGTCACGCTGTTCGTCGGTGGCCCGCCGGCGTTGATCCTGTCGGCGGTCGCGCCCCTGCCCGAGAACGTGCCGGAGATCTTGCTCGCCAGCCTGCTGGTGGGCGAGCGCCTGCGCGTGACCGACGGCCCTGGCGCCCACCGGCTGGTCGCGGACTGCGAGTTCGCGTTCGTGGGCCACGTAAAGCCGCACGAGACACAGCCGGAGGGCCCGTTCGGCGACCACTACGGCTACTACTCGTGGACGCACGACTACCCGGTGTTTCACGTCGACAAGATGTGCCACCGCAAGGACGCCATCTGGCCGGCCACCATCGTGGGCAAGCCGCGCCAGGAGGACCTGTTCATCGGCGACTACCTGCAGGACCTGCTGTCGCCGCTGTTCCCGCTGGTCATGCCCAGCGTCATCGACCTGTGGACCTACGGCGAGACCGGCTACCACGCGCTCGCCGCGGCGGTGGTGCAGGAGCGCTACTCGCGTGAGGCGGTGGTGTCGGCCTTCCGCATCCTGGGCGAGGGCCAGCTGGCGCTCACCAAGTTCCTGTGGGTCGTGGACAAGCGGGTGAACCTCAAGGATCCGCGCGACGTGCTGGCGGCGCTGCTGTGCCGGTTCCACCCCGAGACCGACCTGTACGTGATCTCCAACCTGTCGATGGACACGCTCGACTACACCGGCCCGCGCGTGAACCACGGCAGCAAGGGCATCATGATCGGCGTGGGCGAGCCGTGGCGCGACCTGCCGCGCGGCTGGTCGGGTGAGCCGCCGTCTGGGATCAACCAGGTCGAGGTCTTCTGCCCGGGCTGCCTGGTGGTCTCAGGCCCCACCTGGGACGCCGAGGAGAGCCTGCCCGCGCGCATCGCGGCCGCCTTCCCCGAGTGGCCGATGGTCGTGATCGTCGACGACGCCAAGGTCGCGGTCCGCACGCCCTCGCGCTTCCTGTGGACCACGTTCACGCGCTTTGAGCCTGCGGCGGACATCCACGCCGCGCGCACCCGCGTGCACCGCAACCACGTCGTGCGCGAGGGCACGATCACGATCGACGCTCGCTTCAAGCGCGAGTACCCCGACGAACTGTTCTGTGACCCGGACACGGCCGCCACCGTCACCCGCCGCTGGAAGGAGTACTTCCCGAAGGGCGGCGTGGAGATGGGCGACTCGGACGCGGGTCACCTGGACAAACTCTAGCGCGACGAGCCGGCCTGACGGCTTGGCTCAGTCGTCGCCGCCGTCAGCCGGGTACATGAAGTACGCCACGATGAACAGGCCGAACGCGGCGATCAGCGGGCCGTACATCGGGTCGCCGGGGAAGTCCGTGGCGGCGATCGGCAGCGTGAAGAACTCGTCGAAGTTCGGGTTGTACCAGACGCCCCAGACGACGACGCAGAAGCCGGCGAGGACCACCAGCAGGAGGGAGGCGATTCGCTGAACGGTTTGCATTGGTTCCCCATGAGCGGGATGAGGCCCGCGCGGTCGAATTGTATCAGGGTTGAGGCGCTGGCTGCGCGCGTTGTGCGTACCAGGCCAGAATCACCTTGCGCTGGGACTCCAGTGTCTTGTTGAGGACTTTCTGTTGGACGGCGGGCTTCCCGCCATTCTTGCGTACCGCGTCCCCGAACCGACCGAGATCGTACTCCAGGTGGAGCGCCAGCATCTTGTCGGACGCGCGGATCGGCGCGAGCAGGTGCGCGCGGAAGATGGCCGTCGCCAGGATCCACTGCTGCTCGGCGCCGACACGCTCGCCTGCGTCGTGGTCGGCGGCCGCCTCACCGATCAGGTGCTGTACGTCGTCGATCAGCTCGCCGGGGTCGTCGCCGATCGGCGGGACGACCAGCGCGTCGCGCTCGGCCGCGCTGGACCCCGACATCGCGGAGCAGCTCCCCAGCATCAACGTGAGCGCGATCAGCAGACGCAACGAGGACTCCGTGCAATCCGTGATGGGGCGGTAACGAGGGCAGGGGGTCTGCGCGAGGGGTTGTCTCGGGTTCGTGCCGCGGCGTGCCGGTCACGCCGCAGACGGGCTATCCGTGCCGGGAACGGTGGACCGGGCCAGGACATGAACCGTCGCGAACAGATCGTCGGGTTGTTGAAGGACTGGGGCATCGCCGCGGCGGTGACCGTCTTGGTGGTGGGCGTGTGGCGGATGACGCAGCCCGATCCCATCCACCCGGGGTTGGACGCACCCATCCTGACCACGCCCTATGTGGACGGTCGTCCCTACGATCTGGCGGCCGAGGACGCGGACGTCGTCGTGGTGAACTTCTGGGCGACCTGGTGCGGACCTTGCCGCATGGAGATCCCCGACTTCAGCGCGTTCGCCACGGCCAACCCGGACGTGAAGATGCTGGGCGTCAGCATCGACGACTCCATGCAGCCGCCGCAGCTGGCGCGTGCCGCCAAGGCGCTCGGCATCACCTACGACGTGCTGCACGACGCGGACGGCCGCGCGCGCTCCACCTGGGGGGTCGACAACTTCCCGACCACCTTTGTGCTCGACAGCCACCACGACGTGGTCGACTCGCACATCGGCGTGGCCAGCCGGCAGTGGCTTGAGCAGGCCGTCGCCAAGGCCCGCGCTCGCTAGCTAGCTGTTCCAGGCCAGGTAGAGCTTGCAGGCGACGACCGCGCCGGCCACCCCGGCGAAGTCCGCCGCGAGCCCGGCGATCAGCGCGTGTCGGATGCGCGTGACGCCCACCGATCCAAAGTACACGGCCAGCACGTAGAACGTGGTCTCGGTGCAGCCCATGATCGTGCTGACCAACAGGCCCGTGTAGGTGTCCGGGCCGGTGGCCGGGTTCTGCAGGATCGACACCATCAGGCCCATCGCGCCCGACCCGGACAGCGGGCGGAGCAGCGCCATCGGCAGCGCCGCGCCCGGCAGGCCCAGCGGCGACGTGATCGGGTCCAGCACGCCGACCAGCAGGTCGAGCGCGCCGCTCGCCTGGAACATGCCCACCGCGCACAGGATGGCGATGAGATTGGGGATGATGCGGATCGCGGTGTCCCAGCCGTCGCGCGCGCCGGCGACGAACGACTCGTAGACCTTCACGCCGCGGGCCGCGCCGAACGCGAGCATGCCAAACGCCATGCCCGGCACGATCCACGGGGCGAACACCGCGCCGTACAGCACCGACACGGGGATCATGGCGAGCAGGCAGGCGATGGCGAGCCACGACACCCAAAGCGGGTAGCCGGGGTCGATCTCCTCGGCGCTGGGGACCTCGACCTCCTCCACGTCCTCGGGCGGGGTGAGCTGCTGCGCGGTCGCGAAGCGCGGCTCGACGAGCTTCACCACCAGGATCGCGAACACGGTCGAGCAGGCCGTCGCGAACAAGGTGGTCGGCAGCACGGCGGCGGGCATGCGCGAGCCGAGCGTCTGCCGGAGCACGATGGTGCCGGTGGGCAGCAGGGTGACGCCGCTGGTGTTGATCGCCAGGAACAGCACCATCGCGTTGGACGCGGTGCCCTTGAACGGGTTGAGGCGCGACAGCTCCCGCATGGCCTTGATGCCAAACGGCGTGGCCGCGTTGCCAAGCCCGAGCGCGTTGGCCGAGAGGTTCAGCACCATCGCCGCCATGGCCGGGTGGTCGGGCGGCACGTCCGGGAACGCGGCGGTGAGCAGCGGACGGACCAGGCGCGCGATCACCTTGAGCAGGCCTCCGTCCTCAGCGACCTTCATCACGCCCAGGAAGAAGGTCATCGCGCCGACCAGGCCCAGCACCAGATCGACCGACGCCTTGGCGCGCTCGAGGATGGCGTCCTGCATCTTCTCCATGGGCGCGCGCGGCGGGGGCAGGGGCTTGGGCGCCGCCGCGTCGCGCAGGCGGGTGACCTCGGCGACGAGCGCCGCCACCGCCGGATCGTCGCTGTGGGGCAGCGCGGCCGCGACGACCGGGGGTGGGGGCGGGGGCGGGGTCCAGTGCAGCTGGGACCACGCGGCCATCGCGAACGCGACGGCGATCATCGCCATGAAGATCCGGTTCAATCCAACTCCAAGGGCGTCGCGCGGGTGTCACGGTGGGTCAAGCGGCCCAGGCGTGATGGGGTCGCATGTTACAGCGGGTCGGATGTCGGGAGTACCACAGTTGCGGCCTGCTTGTTCCGGACTCATCGTGGCTCGGGCGCTGGGAGCATGGCTCCTGGTCGGCGCCTGTACAGATGCCGCGCCGGGCTCGCACACCACGGACGCCGCCGGCGGTGGCGCTGTGGACAGCACGCCGGTCGCGCGCTGGAAAGACGGCAGCCTGACCCGCGGCAAGCTCGAAGCCCGGCTGGCGGACGAGCTGCGCATGATGGACATCCAGTACCGGCTGGAGCGCTACGAGCGCCTGCACGACGCCCTCGACGGCGCGGTGGAGGAGGCGCTGCTGGACGCCGAGGTCAAGCGCCGCGGGCTCGACAGCCGCGGGGCGCTGTTCGCCGCTGAGGTGGACGCCAAGCTGACCGAGCCCACCGAGGACGAGCTCAAGGCCGAGTTCGCCCGCTTCGTCGAGCAGGTCCCTGACGCTGAGTTCGACGCCGCCAAGCCCATCCTGCGCCGCGAGCTGATGGGCATGCGCAAGGACGCGCGCCGCGAAGCCTTCCTCTCCGAGCTCCGCCGCGCGTCCGATCTGGTGATCGACTTCCCGTTCCCGGACCTGCCGCGCGTCAAGGTGCCGATCAACGCCGACGACCCCACCCTGGGCTCGCCCGACGCGCCGGTCACCATCGTCGAGTTCGGCGGCTTTCAGTGCTACTACTGCCGACGGGTGAACGACGTCCTGCACCGCGTGGTGGACGCGTACCCGGGCAAGGTGCGGCTGGTCTACAAGGACTTCCCGATCGCCGGGCATGACGCCGGACGGCAGGCCGCCATGGCCGCCCGCTGCGCCGGGGCGCAGAGCAAGTACTGGGAGATGTCGGACGAGCTGCTGGCCAACCAGGGCCGCCTGGAGCGCGACCACCTGGAGGGCTACGCGCGCGAACTGGGCCTGGACCTGGACGCGTGGCGCACGTGCATGGAAGATCCAGGCTGGGACGCCAAGATCGACGCGGGCCTCAAGGACGGCCGCGACGCCGGGGTCACCAGCACGCCCACCTTCTTTGTGAACGGGCTCATGCTGACCGGCGCGCACTCCTACGACCGCTTCGCCGCGCTGGTGGAACAAGAGCTCGCCGCCCAAGCCAAGACGCCGTCGCAGCCCTGAACGGGGCCCCCGCCGCCGTGCTATTCTCCGCGGGCGCCGCGAACCCTCTCCCGCCCGCCCGTTGGACATGCCCAAGGTCCCTGCCAACATCGGTCCCTACGAGGTCATCCGCCCCATCGCACAGGGCGGCATGGCCGAGGTGTTCGAGGTCGTGGACCCGGACAGCGGCGAGCGCCGCGCGCTCAAGCTCCTCATGGAGCTCAAGACGTCGGTCAAGCGCTTCAACCGCGAGTTCGAAGCGCTCACCCGCCTGAACCACCCGAGCATCGTCCGGGTGTACCGCTACGGGTTCCACGAGAGCCACCCGTGGATCTCCATGGAGTTGCTGCAGGGCGTGCAGCTGCAGAGCCGCGTGAAGGACTTTGGCGCGCCCGGCACCACCGAGCGCACGCAGGAGGTCCTGCGCATCGCGTACTTCCTGGCCAACGCCCTGCAGTACATCCACGACCGCGGCCTGGTGCACCGAGACCTGAAGAGCGCGAACGTGCAGGTCCTCAAGGACGGCCGCGTGAAGCTGCTGGACTTTGGCACGGCCCACCTGGTCGACCCGCTGGAGCGCATCACGCAGGACGGCGACTTCGTCGGCACGTTCAGCTACGCCGCGCCCGAGCAGATCGTCGGCAGCAAGATCGACCATCGCGCGGACCTCTACGCGCTGGGCGTGCTGCTCTACCGCATGCTCACCGGCCGCCGTCCGTTCGCCGCGAACGACCCCCACAAGGTCGCCCACATGCACCTGCACGTGGAGCCGCGCCCCATGCGCGAGGGCACGCCGGAGCTGCCGCAGGCGCTCGACGACCTGGTGCTCAAGCTGCTGGCCAAGCAGCGCAAGGACCGCCCCCAGGGCGCGGACGAGGTGGCGTCGGAGCTGGAGCGCATCGCGGGCCGCGCGCTGTCGCTGCCCGGCCTGGGCATCGCGATCAGCGAGGACCGCTCCTTTGGCCGCGCGCGCGAGCACCGGGCGCTGTGGCAGCGGCTGGGCGAGGGTGAGGCCGGTCGGGTCGCGGTCATCTACGGCGGCGACGTGGACGAGCGCCGACGCTTTCTGCTCCAGGTGGGCCAGGACGCGCAGAAGCGAGGTCAGCTCGCCATTGTGGTGCGCCCCGCGGGCGAGCCGGCCACGCACCTGGCGCGCGCTCTCTCGGCGTGGATCCAGGGCGACGACGATCAGGCTGGCGTGCTGCGCGAGCTGCTCCAGGGCGCCGACGGCTCGTCGCGGGCCACGCTCGTCGAGTCGATGCGCCGCGTGATCCCGGATCTGGTCGCGCGGCTGGTCATGCAGGAGACGGAGACGGTGCTGGGCGTAGAGGAGGCGCCGCACTGCGACGCCGCCGCGCTCGACCTCATCGCGCTGCTGGTCAAAGAGGCCGTCTCTCGGGGCGCCAAGCTGTCGGTCGTCGTCACCACGGAGCGCTTGCGCGCCGACGGCGTGGACGCGGTCACCAGCGTCGCGTCGGAGGTGACGAACATCCGGATGAACCCGCTCGACACGCGCGGCACGGCGATCGCGGTCGGCCACCTGCTGCACCGTCGCCCCGCGCCGCCCGAGGCCGCGCGGCGCATCCAGCAGGCCACCGGCGGGCACCCGTCCCTGATCGAGATCGCCGTGCGCGATATGGTCGCCGCGGGCTTGCTCACCGTGCGCGACGACGACGTGAACCGCGTCGAGTGGCCGCCAGAGGAGCAGATCTCCACGGACGTGAACCGTGGCGCCCACGACACGCTCGACACGCGCCTGGCCGCCGTGCCGGTGGCGTGGCGGTCCGTGCTGGAAGTGCTCGACGTGCTGGGCGGGAGCGCGCATCGCGCCGACCTCGCCAGCGCGCTGGGCCAGACCGAGGCGCAGGTCGAGTCGGTCGTCTCCGACATGCTCGACGAGGACCTGCTGATGGTGCCGGACGGCGATCCGGACATGGTCAAGGGCGTCGACACGCTGCTCATCCGCTACGTGGGCGCGTCCACGTCGCCGCTGCGTCGTGCGGCCATCGAGCACGTCGTCGCGGACTTCGTCGAGCGCATGCCGCCGTCGGAGCGCAACGTGCGCCTGCTGCTGGACGTGGGCCGGTCGAGCTCGGCGGTGGAGCGCGGCGTGCGTGTGGCGCGCGAGCTGGTCGCGCACGGTGAGCCCGCGCAGGCGGCCGAGCTGCTCGAAGCGCTCCGCGCGCACGCCGATCACCCTGGCCTGCCGGCCACGGTCCGCATCGAATTCCACCTGCTGTTCAGCGAGGCCGTACACCGGGTCAAGCCGATGGACGCCCGCGCCGTGCGCGCGCTGGAGGCCGCCGAGAAGCTGGCGAACGACGACGCGTGGCGCGCCCGTGTGCGCTTGGGTCAGGCCGAACAGCAGCGCGCGATCGGTCACTACTCCAACCACCGCCGCTTCCTGATGGACGCCTGGGAGCTGCTGGAGCACTCCGAGGAGCGCAAGCTCAAGGCGCGCGTGGCGCTGGAGCTCGGCCACAGCCACGTGTACGGCGCGCAGATCCCGCAGGCGCGCACCTGGTACGACAACGCGCTCGAAGGCGCGAACCAGGTGGCCGACCGCGAGGTGATCGAGCTCGCGCGGGTCGGTCTGGCCACCATGTCGCTCGCGCAGGGCAACGTGGAGGAGGCCGAGGTCATCTTTGAGGAGATCTCGCACACCCGCGCGTCGGACAGCCACGCGCCGGACGCGCGCTGGCTCGCGGTGGCCGGGTGGGGTCAGGCGCTGCGTCGCCAGGGCCGCTTCTCCGAGGCGTTCCCCATGCTCCAGGCCGCGCTCGCCGAGGCCCGCGACGCGCAGGCGATCACCTCCTGGTCGGCGCTCGCGTTCACGGCCGCCAGCTGCGAGCTGGACCTGATGCGCTTGGGTCGCGCGCAGGAGATCATCGAGGAGCTGGCCGCCGCGCTGGGTCCGGGCGAGCGCCTGCACCTCCGCCTGGAGACGCGCCTGTTCCAGGGTCGCGTGGGTCTGGCGTCGGGTCAGCCGGTCGCCGCGTCCTTCCTGTTGGAAGAGACCGTCGGTCAGGCCGAGAAGGCGGGCCTGGTGCTGATCGCCGAGACGGCGCGCGCGCTGCTCGCGAGCGCGCGGTGGGCGCTGGGCATGGAGGAGGAGGGCCGCGGCCTCTACCAGAAGGCGCTGCTGGGCCTGATGAGCACCGGTGACGCGCTGTCGCTGTCCGACGCGGTCGTCGCGCGCGCGCGGGCGCTGGGCTCGTCGGAGGATCCGACCAAGGCGTTTAAGCTGGTGCGCCGCCTGCTCAGCCGCTCGGCGCTGCAGCCGCTCTACGTCGAGAGCCTCATGTCCGAGCTGCGTTGGCACACCGCGCACAACGAGGCGACGCTCGCGCGCCAGAGCCTGCGCGAAGTGCAGAGCGCGCTCAACCGCATGGCGTCCAAGCAGAGTTTGATCGAGCAGGCCACGCTGCGCGTCCACCCGTGGGCGCACGAGATGCTGCGCGCGAGTGAGAGCCTGCCCGCCGTGCCTGCGTCGCCCCAAGGATGAGCGACGCACCCATGGACTGGCAGACCCTACCCCCGCGGGCGCGCACGATGTTCCACCTGGCCTCGCTCGCGCGGTTCGGCCTGTTCTGGTTGCCGGTCACGGCGGTCGGCACGGTCGCGCTGGCGTCAGTGTGGGCGTGGACCTACGCGATGGCGCTGGGCGGCCTGTGGATCGCGTTTCAGCTGCTGCTCGCGCTGTGGCTGCCCGCGCTCGCGTGGAGCCGGTGGGCGTGGCTGATCCGCGAGCGGGACCTGATGATCGCGTCGGGCGTGATCTTCCGCTCGGTGATGTCGATCCCGTTGTCGCGGGTGCAGCACGTGGACGTGCAGCAGGGGCCGCTGGAGCGCGTGTTCGGGTTGGCCCGCGTGAACATCTACACGGCGAGCGGGTCAGGCGCGGACGGCGTGATCCCCGGCATTGAGCTCGCGGACGCCGAGGCGCTGCGCGACCGGCTGGTGCGGGTGGAAGGCGATGCTGGCGTCTGAGTCGGACGACCTGACGCTGGAGGCGGGCGCCGAGCCGATCGACGCGGGCGACGCCGAACCCTGGCGCATGCTCCACCCGGCGTCGCTGCTGGTGAACCTGGTGCCGCGCGCCTGGGCGGTGGTGCGGCAGCTCTGGCCGTTCCTGCTGGTGGCCATCGCGGGCGAGACCGCGGGCGGGCAGTCGGTGTTCGACCTGTCCTTCATCGTGTTCTTCTTCTTGATCGCGGTCGCGAACACGGTGGTCCACTTCGCGACGCTCCGCTACCGCGTGGCCGGCGGCCGGCTGGAGATCCGCAGCGGCCTATTGAGCACCAACCGTCGCGTGGTCGCGCCGCGCGCCGTGCAGAACATCGAGCTCGTCCGAAACATCTTCCACCGCGCCGCGGGCCTGGTGGAGGTGCGCATCGAGACCGCGAGCGGCGAGGAGGTCGAGGGCCTCTTGTCCGCGCTGACGGTGGAGGAGGGCAACCGCCTGGTCGCGGCGCTGTCGCGCGCGCGTCGCGCGGCCCCGCAGACCGACGTCGTACCGGTGCTCGCGCACAATGACCTCAACGATCTGGTGCTGTTCGGCGCGGCCGGGACGCGCGTGGGCGCCGCGCTCATGGCGCTCGGCCTGCTGACCGACTGGGCCGGGCTGCTCGACCCCAAGGGCCAGCAGGACCTGGGCCGTCAGTTCGGCCTGCTGGGCATGGCGCTCTTGTTCTTGGCGCTGCTCGGCGGCGCGTGGGTGTTTGGGATCCTGAGCGCGGTCATCCGCCACCACGGCTTCACGCTGAGCCTGTCGGGCGACGCGCTGGTGTCGGAGGAGGGCTTCTTCACGCGGCGTCGCGTCGAGCTCCCCCGACACAAGGTCCAGCTTGTCGACTGGAGCGAGCCTTGGATCCGCAGGCTGTTCGGGTTCGGGTCGATGACGGTCGAGTCGGCGTCCACGCGCGCGGGCGTCGGCGGGACCGAGCGGTCGCTCGCGTTTGTGCCGGTCATCCGGCCCGACGACGCGCTGCACCTGGTCGGTCAGGCGCTGCCGGGCTTGGACGTGCCGATGGACGCGTCGGTCTGGTCGCGGGCTGACGTGCGAGCGCGCACGCGCGCGCTGGCGATCGGCGCGGTGCAGTCGGTCATGATGTGGGTCGCGGCGGCCGTCATGGGCTTTGGCTGGGCGTCCGCGCTGCTGGTCCTAGGCAGCGTGCTGCCGGTGGTCAGCGCGTGGTTCGACTGGTCGGCGCAGCGCTGGGCGGTGTCTGAGCGCTACGTGGTGTCGCGGCGCGGCTTCTTCGACCGGCAGACCATCGTGGTGGCGCGCGATCGCATCCAGTCCGTGCAGATCGTGCAGGGCCCAATCCTCGTTCAGATGGGTCTGGCGCAGATCGTCCTGCGGGTGGCGGGGAGCGCCGTGCTGCTGCCGATGTTGGACGCGGACGCCGCGGTCGAGCTGGCGAACCTGCTGTCGTTTAAGGCCGGACGGTCGTAGCGAGCGTGCGCATCGACCAGCGGCCGTCGTGGGTGGCCATGCGCGCGCCCAGCACCGCGGCCGCGGCGTGAAGCTCGACCACCACCGACTCCGGCGCGCCGATCAGCAACACGCCGCTGCCGTTGAGCGCGCGGCGCTCGATCTCCATGGGCGTGACGACCAGGTCGATCGCGACAAACGGGACGCCGGCGGCGCGTAGGCGGTCGTGCAGCGCGTTCGGGCGGGCCCAGCGCTTGACCGGGTACCACAGCAGCACGCGCGTCAGCTTGCTCTTGGCCACCACCGCGGCGATCACGTCCGTGGTGGTCTGCCACTCGTCCTTGGCGGCGAACGGCGGGTCGATCACCAGCGTGCTCGGCGTCGCGGGGAGCACGTCCAGCACGCGCCATCCGTCTCCGTGGACGATGCGCGCGCGGGTGTCTCCGCCGACCGCGCGACGCAGCGCCGCGACGGCCTGATCGCTCTTCTCATGCAGGATCACGCGCCCGTCGCGGGGGAGCGCGTCGAGCGAGAACATGGGCGAGCCGGGGTAGAAGCGATCGTGCCCGCGCGACAGGCGACGCAGGCGGCTCAACCAGCGGTCCACCCCTGTGGAGCCCGTGGCACCCTCACGGGTCGCGGAGGCGGCGACGGCGCCGACGCCTGCGGTCCACTCGCCAGTGCTGCCGAGCGCGTAGGCGCCTTCGCCCGCGTGGGTCTCCACCACGGTCTCGCCCTCGCGGGCGTGGTGCAGCAGCGACAGCAGGGCGACGTGCTTCCACACGTCACCATGGTTGCCAGCGTGGTAACGATGGTCGTAGACGAGGCCGGTGTCGGAGGGCTGTTCAGGCATGGCGGTGCGCAAGCTTATCGTGTGGACGGTGATCGACGCTCCCCTGGATGTGCTGGGGAACGCGATGACGGACGCACGCGCGCTCGCCAAGGACGTCCCGCCGCCGCTTTGGTGGCGCGCGGAAGATCCGGACGCGCTGACGACGGCGTGGCGCGCGGGGTCTCTGGGGCGCTTTGAGGTGGTCGGCGGGGCGGGGCCGGTGTCGCGTGCCTGGACCACCGAGATCACCGACGGCGTGCCCGGCATGCGGGTCACCACGCGGGGCTCGCTGGCGGGCGTGGGGTCGTGGGTCCACCGTCGCCACCTGGAGCGGGCGATCGGCGGGCGCGTGCGCATGGTCGACGAGGTCGTGTTCGTGGCCCCCCGGGGCGTGGTCGACGTGCTGACCGCGCTGGCCCGTCGCGGGCTGGTCGGGGTGCACCGCGCGATCACCGCGCGCACCGGCGGCCAGGGCAAGGAGATCGGGTGCCACCGCGTCTACCGGCTGTCGCAGGCCAACGCGGAGCACGCGCAGGACGCGCTCGCGGGCGGGCCGGACGTGGTCGCATGAGCTTGGGTCGCAAGGAGATCGGGATGCGTTGGATCGCCCTGTTGGGGCTGGTGCTGGGTGCGTGCTCGAACGGGGACAAGGCCCCCGCGGACACCGACGTGGCGGTCGACGACACGGATGTGGGCGCGGACACCGACGACACCGACGCCGTCGCGGACACGGACCTGGACGACACGGACCCCGTCGACTCCGACACCGGCGCCCACATGTGGGAGACCGACTCAGGCGGCGGCGGCGGGATCGACACGTCGCCGGACCCCGACCTGGACGGCGACGGCTACACCGCCAGCTCCGACTGCGACGACGCGGACGTGGACATCAACCCGGGCGCCGTGGAGCTGTGTGACGGGGTGGACAACAACTGCGACACCGTCACGGACGGTCAGGTCGCCACCTTCTTCCCAGCCACGGGCGCCCCGGTCGATCAGACGGCGGCCATGACGGGCACGCCGGGCTCGCCGGGCGTCGCCACGCTGCGCACCGCGGGTGTGCTGCAGATTTGCCCGGGCGTGTGGTTCAGCCGCGTCTCGGTGCAGAGCGGGCACGTGACGGTCCGGTCCTTCGACGACGTCGCCTACACGGCGCTCGACGCCACCGGCGCGCCGGTTGGCACCGAGACACTGCGCGTCAACGGCGACACGGTCGTGGTGCATGGCTTGGTGCTGCTCAACGCGAACGGGCCGGTGGCGCGGGTGTCGCCGGGCTCCACCGACGTGCAGTTCGAGGGCACGGCGATCGCGGACGGAGACGGCGGCGCTGGGTCGGGTGGCCTGACGATCGACGCGAACTCGGGCGTGACGCTGGTCGCGGGCATCGTGAAGACGAACACGTCGACCGGCGCGGGCGGTGGTGTGTCGGTGGGTGCCAACGCGACCCTGCTGGCCGACGGCACCGTGTTCGACGGCAATTCCGCGGATCGTGGCGGCGCGGTGTCGGTGGGCGCGGGCGCGGTGGTCGAGCTGATCGACGTCGTGGTGCGCAACAACATCGCGTTCGCGCGCGGCGGCGCGCTCTGGCTGGAGGGCAGCGGCTCGCTGACGGTGACGCACGGGGCGTTCAACGACAATACGGCGACCGAAGGCGGCGCGCTGTGGGTGAGCGGCGCCAACGCGGCGCTGACGGTGGATGGCTCGACGCAGATCCGCGCGAGCGGCGGCGGCGCGGTGGTCCTCGACGGTGTCGGCACCGCGACCATGAGCGACCTGCTCCTCGAAGACAACTCTACCGCCGGAGACGGCGCGGCGCTGCGTGTCCTGGGCGACACCAACCTGACCTGGACGCGCGGGATCGTGCGCACCAACACCGCGGGCGTGCATGGCACCGTGCGCGTCGAGGGCGGCGTGGTCGGGCTGTCGTCGCTGCTCTTCCGCGGGAACCTGACCGAGCAGGGCGGCGCGCTCAGCGTGTCCGGCGGCGCGGTCACGGCGACGGACTGCACGTTCGACGCGAACGAAGCGTCTGAAGACGGTGGCGCCATCCACGTGCTCGCGGGCACGCTGAACGTGACGGGCGGCGTGTGGTCGAACAACTTCGCCGTGCGCGGCGGCGGCCTGTTCCTCGAAGGCGGAACCGCCACGATGGACACGGTCGACCTGTCGACCGGCGTGGACGACAACACGCCCAACGACGTCGAGCTGCCTGCGGCGGTCGTCTACACGTTCGACGCGGCGACCTCGGCGGTGTGCGACCCGACCGCCTGCCTGTGAGCGCGGCATGGCGCCCGCGCCGCGGCTCGGTGCGCTGACGGTCGGTCAACCGCGTTGCCGACCGGGTTGAGCGGGCCGCGCGCTAGAACTCGGGGAGGCCCTTGTAGCCGTCGGGCGCAGGCTTGGCGGCGGGCTTTGGCGAGGGCTTGGCGGCGGGCTTTGGCGCGGCGGTCTTGTGAGGCTTGCTCGCGGGCTTGGCGGCCGCGGGCTTGGCCTCCTGGACGGGCTTGGCGGCGTCGACCGCGGCCGGAGCGGCGGCGGAGGGCGCGAGCGCCGCGGTCGGGGCGGCCGGCGGGGTACCGATCGCGCTCTGTCCGGCGACGATGTCGGGGAGCTGCGGCGAGGAGTCGACCGGCGGACCTCCCGAGTTGAGCGCGAGCCAGGCGAAGATGCCCACGACGAGGGCGCCTGCCACGGCGCCGATCACCCAGGTGGGAGGGGCCGCGCGCGTGGGAGCCGGCTCCCGCGGGAGCGAGGTGGTCGACTTGCGGATGGTCGACATGGTCAGGCCCGAGGCCGCCATGAACGAGTCGGAGATCTCGACGATCTCGGTCAGCGCCGTGATCAGCGACGTCATGTCCGGGTAGCGGTCGATCGGGCGCTTGGCCAAGCAGTGGCGGACGATCTCCTCGAGGCCCGCGGGGACCACGACCTCGGGCGCCATGCTGTAGAAGGTGGGGACCGGCTTCTCGACGTGTGCCAGCATGGTCGCGGCGCCGTCCGCCTCCGCGAAGGGGTAGCGGCCGGTGATCATGCGGAAGAGCAGCACGCCGATCGCGTAGACGTCGGTGCGGCCGTCGATCTCGGACTCCATCACCTGCTCGGGCGACATGCACTGCGGCGAGCCCAGGATGAAGCCGGACTGGTCTTGCTCGTCGATGCCGCGCACCTTGGCCAGACCAAAGTCCACGACCTTGATGTGGTCGGCGCCGTCCTCGTTGGTGTTCACGACCAGGTTGGAGGGCTTCAGGTCGCGGTGCACGACGCCCTTGGCGTGCGCGTAGCGCAGGGCGACGGCCACCTGGAGCATCAGGCGGATGGCGCGCTCGGCCTCCATTGGCCCTTCACGCAGCAGGTCCGTCAGGCGACGACCGTCCAGGTACTCCATGGCCAGGAAGTAGCGGCCGCCCTCGATCTGACCGAAGTCGTGCAGGGTGACGATGTTGGGGTGCGACAGCGCGGCGAGCGCGCGGGCCTCGGTGCGGAAGCGCTCCTCGAAGTCGAACCCGTCGGCGCCCTCGGGCGGCTTGAGGATCTTGAGCGCGACGTTGCGACGGAGCTCGGCGTGCTCGGCCAGGTAGACCATGGCCATGCCGCCGCGCGCGATGAGCCGGTCGATCACGTACCGTCCGGCGATGCGCTCGGCGGGCTCCGGGATCGGGCGGGACACCTGCGGGTCCGTCTGGAAGTCTTCGTCCAAGAAGTGCTCGCGTGTGAGGTGATTGGACCATACCACACGGCCGTCTGTGCGCGGAAACCCTGACGTGCAGGTTCTTCACACCTTCGTCGGCCCGCTTCTGGTATCCACCGCGACGCGCGGATCGCCGCCGCGCCGCCACCCTGAGGGACGCATGTCGCACGACGCCTACACCCGCCTCCTCCACGCCGCGCTCGGTCGCGAGGAGGGATCCCCCAGCGCGCCGTCGATCGAGCTCGCGTCGGCCCGCCTGCTGACGGGGGACACGGCGGCGTCGCCCTACGCCTACCTGCGGCTCGGCAACCCCACGTGGGAGGCGTTGGAGCGAGCGCTTGGCGTGCTCGAAGACGCCGACGCGCTGGTGTTCGCGTCCGGTCAGGCGGCGTCGTTTGCGGTGATGCTGGCGCTGGGCGCGAGCGGCAAGCGGTTCGTCGTCCCGCACGACGGCTACTACGGGACCCGCAAGGTTGCGGGCATGCTGGGGCCGTTTGGCGTGGAGACCGTTCCGGTGGATCTGGCCGACCTGGACGCGGTGCGCGCGGTGATGGCGCCGGGGCGTTCGGTACTGTGGGCGGAGTCGCCGACAAATCCCTCGCTGCGTGTGCTGGACTTGGTGGCGCTGGCGCAAATCGCCACCGAGGCCGGCGCGCCGTTCGTCGTCGACAACACCACGGCGACCGCCGCGCTCCAGCGGCCGCTGGATCTGGGGGCCACGGTGACGGTCACCTCGCTCACCAAGTCGACGTCTGGCCACGCGGACGTGGTGCTGGGCAGCGTGGCCACCCGCGATCCCGTCCTCCGCGACATGCTGCGGATGTGGCGGGCGCAGGCCGGGTCCATCGCGGGACCGTTCGAGGCGTGGCTGGCCCACAGGGGGGTCTTGACCCTCCCGCTGCGCATCGCGCGCCAGTCTGAGAGCGCCGAGGCGCTGGCGCGCCACCTCGCGCGCCACCCCAGGATCCGCCGGGTGCGTCACCCCGCCCTAGAAATTTCGACCCTCGAGATCGCCCGTCGGCAGATGCCGAACGGGTTCGGCCCGCTCCTCTCGTTCGAGCTGGACGGCGACGCGGAGGCGACCGAGCGCGTGCTGGCCGCTGCAAAAATTTTCCGCTGCGCAACCAGCTTTGGCGGCGTGGAATCGACCTGGGAACGGCGGGCCCGATGGGCCTCTGAGACAGCCCCGGAGAGCCTTGTCAGGGTGTCGGTGGGGCTCGAAGCGGTGGCGGATCTGATCGCGGACGTGGATCAGGCTTTGAAGGTGGTTTCACAAGGATAGTGGCGCGTTCGTCATAAAAGGTGTAGTTTCGCGGCGCCCAAAACTGGAGGCGTTCCCATGAACAGCAAGTCGTCCCTGTCCGTTCTCGTCGTTGCCATCAGCCTCGTCGGCCTTCTCGGCTGCGAGAGCGCCGAGCAGAAGGCCTGCCGCGAGGACGGCGCCGCCGCCCTGACGGCGTGGACCGCCGCCGCCGCTGCCGTTCCCGGCGCCAAGGACGCGGCCACCGCCGCGATCACCGCCGCCGGCACTGCCGCCGACACCGCCCTCACCACGGCCCAGGCCGCCCTCGCCGCCGTCCCTGCCGACGACGCGACCAACACGGCCCTCACCGCCCTGACCGACAAGATCAAGGCGAAGGCCAAGGCCGATGACGCCAAGGTCCAGGCCGTCCTGACCGCCGCCCAGGCCGCCGCCAAGGGCGAGACCGCCGCTCCCCCGGCCGGTTTCGAGGCCGAGGTGACCGAGGCCACCGCGCTCTACACCACGCTGAACGCCAGCGCCGAGGCCAAGACCAAGGCCCAGGCCGACGTCGACGCCGCCACGGCCGCCAAGGCCGCCGCTGACGCCCGCACCGCCGCCCTCGCCGGCCTCGACGGCCAGGTTGCCGACATCGGCACCGCCGCTGGCGCCTCCGACTGGACCGCCACTGGCGAGAAGTCGACCGCCCTTGGCGAGACCCTCGGCGACGCCGCCCCGGCCGAGCTGAAGACCGCCGCCGAGGCCGTCACCAAGGCCAAGGCCTCCTGCGACGCGGTGCCCAAGTAGTTTGCACCTGCCGACGCCTTCGGGCGTCGGCACGCGACGCCTTCGGGCGTTGCGCTCGCTCGTCGCTGGCGGCTCGTTCGCCAGTCGATGAGCTACGGCGCTGGCGCCGAAAAGCGCCAGCCCACGAGCCGCGCGCCCTCGCATGAACCGCGTGGGGCGCGCGCTCGAACCACGGCAGCGTCCTCGTAGAGCACCTTGTCCAGCAGGAACAACGCCTGCTCGGTCTGTGACACGGGCGCGAAGCGCGTCTCGCCGCCCACGGACCGACTGTACACGTCGCAGCTGAGCGGGTGTCCCGCCGCGCGCGCGACCTCGGCGGCCGAAGCGCCCCAGGTCAGCCCACGCGGCGCGTCGCCGGTCCACGGCCACAGCCCGGTCAGCACGGGCCGACCGGGAACCTTGGCGTAGACCTCGACGTCGCGGACCAAGCCGTCGAAGCCGTTCACCTCGACGCCAGCCTGACGGAACACCCAGGTGGGCGGCTGTCCGATGCGGGCGTACGGGCCGAGCAGGCCCAGGGCGGTCTCGGTGCGGGGGTCTTCGACCTGCAGGCCGGCGATCTGGCCGAGGGTGTCGATGGAGATCGACGCGGGCGGGGGCAGGGTCTTCTGGCCGTACTCAAGGACGGCCAATCGGCCGTGGCAGTCGGCCCGGGCGCCGGTGCCGTAGGGCTGGATGACCGCGGTCACGCCGAGCGTCGGGTAGATCAGCGCCTGGAAGTCGTTGGAGTACCAGAGGCAGACGGCGTCGTCGCCGAGCGCGGCGACCACGTCCGGGGTGGGCGCGCCCCACGACAGCCCGGACGGCATGGAGCCGGTCCAGGTGGCGGAGAGCTCCGACATGTAGCTGGGCGCCTCCAGCGTGTAGCCGTTCACCCTGGTGTCCACGACGCGTCCGTACTCGCGGACCCGGTCGAGGATGCCCTCGCGGGTGACGACGATCGCGACGCCCGCGCTGGGGTAGCGAC
>CANJMY010000047.1 GCA_947475315.1 Pseudomonadota bacterium
ACCACCACGATCATCAAGCCGGCCGGCGTCAACGCCCTCCTCGGCTCGCTGCTCGGCCAGCTCGAGGACGCGATCGTCATCGTCCCGAGCGTCTACGACGCCGGCGCGGCCACCATCAAGTTCTACGGCGGCCTGGTCCCGCCGGACGGCTCGCAGGACGCCTGCACGCCCACGATCGACTTCCCCGTCGCCGCGTCCTACGCCGGCAACCCCTACTTCGAGATCAGCGCGCCGGACGGCATCGAACTGACCGTCTCCGGCGTCACGATCGAGCTCCTCGACCTCAACCTCTCCGGCGCGTTCTCGCCCGGCGCGGCTGACATCGTCGGCGTGAACCTGGCCGGCTCGATCGACACCCGCTCGCTCGGCGCCATCCTGGGCGACGCGCTCGGCGGCGCCACCGGCGACTCGGCCGTGTGCGACCTGCTCGGCCAGTTCACCGCCGGCGCCGTGTCCTGCGAGGCTTGCCCCTCCGGTGACGGCGACTTCTGCCTGACCCTCGTCGCCGCCAACGGCGTCGCGGCCGGCCAGCCCTGGACGATCGACGAGATCTCCCAGGCTGACGTCGACGCGAACCCGGCTTGCGTCGCCCCCGCCGCGAACTAGTTCGCGCGGACCGTGAGGTCCTAGGGGCCGGGGTGGAAACACCTCGGCCCCTTCTGCTTTCTGGACTTCGAAACGAAGCTGTCGTAGACTCCTCGCGGGCACGGGCGCTGCGGAGGAGACATGACGCAACGCCCCAATTGGTTCTTGTTCGCGACCGCCGTGGTCGCAGGTTGTCGAGGCTGCGGGGAGCACTTCCCCAGCGGGGACAGCCTCAGCGACACCGACGACACCGGCGAGACCATCGTCGAGCGCTGCTGCAGCGGCATCAAGGGAACGCCGGTGCCCGCAAACGGCTCCACGGACGTAACCGTGCGCGGCACGTTCTCCGTCGAGTTCATCTACGACGAGTCGTCGTCGGCGGTGTTCACGTTGACGGACAGCGCGGACGCCGACGTGCCTCTCGGTGACGTGCACTTCTCAGACAACGGTCGATCCGCGTGGTTCCAGGCCGCGGCGCCGCTTCAGCCGTCGACCTCGTACACGCTGACGCGTCCGCTACTCCTGCGACAAGTCGGCGCCGATTAAGTTCACCACCTCGGCCACCGGCGAGGAGGTCGCGCCGGACGACTTCCTCGGCCAAGCCTACGCGCTGGACCTCGCCTCGGCGGTGATCGTGCAACCCTCGGGCGTCAACACGCTCCTCGGGTCGCTCTTGGGCCAGGTGGACTCGTCGATCGTGTTCGTCCCGCAGGCCTTCGACCCCGACACGCAGGCGCTCACGTTCTACGGCGGGCTCGCTTCGCCCGACGGCCCCAGGACCTCTGCCAGCCTACGTTCGACCTGCCCTCGACGTCCTACCTGGAGGATCCCTTCTTCGAGGTCGATGCGCCGGACGGGCTGACGCTCTCGCTCGGCGGCGGGGACATCAGCCTGCTCAACCTCACGCTCACGGGCGCGTTCAACCCGGACGCCACGCGAATCGACGGCGTCGGCATCTCCACCACGATCGACACACGCTCGCTCGTCCCGGCGCTCGGCGACCTCCTCGGCGGCGCCACCGACGACTCGGCCGTGTGCGACCTGATCGGGCAGTTCACCGCCGGCGCCGTGTCCTGCGTGCCCTGCCCCGTGTCCGGCACGCTCGAAGAGGGTGACTTCTGCCTCACGCTGATCGCCCAGAACGCTGTCGCAAACAAGGTTGACTGGCCCCTCGCCCGCGTGACGCCCGAGGACGTGGCCGCGAACGCGACGTGCGCGCCGCCCGCTCCGTAGCGGTCCGCGGGGCGGACTTGGGTCGGTGCGGCGGTCCGACCGGCCCGCGCCGTCTGCGCCCCCGCGCCGGAATTGGGTGACGTTCCAAATTTCCTCCGCTACCTTAGGTGGCGGAGGGCCTGTGAACCCACGCCTCGCCTGGATCGCGCTCGTGCTGACCGCCTGCTCGGCGGACCTGGCGATCGTGGATCCCACGAACGACGCCGCGGACGGGTCCGGCGTCACCGCCGGCGACGACACCGACGTGACCGTCGACCTGGGCAACGGCTGCGAGGCCAAGGTGATCACCGTGTCGCCCGGCCCCGAGGCGGTGCTGGTGCCCGTCGACGCGCCGGTCGTGATGCGCTTCTCCGCGCCTTTGCCAGAAGGCCAAGCCTGGTCGCTCGCGCTCGACGGCGTGGTCGGCCACGCCGAGCTGTCCGCGGACCGGGAGAGCGCCGTGTTCAAGCCCGACGCGCCGCTCGCGCCCGAGACCACCTACACGGTGGTCGGGTCGACCTGTGAGGACCTCGTCGAGCAGCCGTTCACCACGCGCGGCGTGGCCGTCGCGGTCGACGCGCTGCTGGATCGCGGCTGGGCGATGGATCCGGCCCAGGCGGAGTGGGTCGCGCCCGCCACGGCGTCGGTCTTCTCGACGCTGCTCGACCTGCCGAACTTCCTGCTGCAGATCGACACATCGAGCGGCGCGCCGCACCTGATCGGACGCTTCGCCGCCGACACCGGCCTGGGCCTGCTCCCGGTCCCTTGCGCGCCCGTGCTCGACTTTGGCACGCTCGACCTGAGCGACAGCCCGCGCTTCAGCACCACCCAGGACATGCTGCAGTTCCGCTGGCTCGGCCTGTCGATCGACCTGTCCGCGCTGCATCTGAGCGGCAGCTTCTCGCAGGGCGGCGCCGGGATCGCCGAGCTGTCGGTGAGCGGCTTGCTCGACACGCGCATCGTCGAGGCGCTCACCGGCGTCGCCCCGCTCTGCCCCCAGTCCGCCGCGTTCGGCGAGGCCTGCGAGCCCTGCCCCGACGGCGCGACCGCCTGCTTGCAGGCGTTTGTCGTGCAGCACGAGGCGAGCGGGACCACCGCCATCGACCTGTACTCGGACTTCCTCGCCGACCACGGACTCTGCCAGCCCTAGTCGCGACCACGTGCGCTATCCCCAGCGTGGACAAGCCGAGGCCGTCGTCCGACCTTCCGCGGACCAGGCGCGTGCGTCGAGACACCCGACGTCGCGATCAGCCCTTGATCGTCGGCAGCGGATCCGGAACGACCAGCTCCGCCGCCGCGAGCGCCGCCGCGAAGTCGTCCGGCACCGGCGCCTCGAACTGGCAGGCCCGGCCGTCGCGCGGGTGCGTGAAGCGCAGGCGGAAGGCGTGAAGCATCGGGCGATCCTCCGGGAGGAACTCGGCCAGCCACGCCGGCGTCCGCACCCGGCGCTTGGCGTAGACGTCGTCTCCGGCCAGCGGCCAGCCGGCCTCCGACATGTGCACGCGGATCTGGTGCGTACGACCCGTCTCCAGCTGGCAGCCGATCAGCGCGACGCCGTCCAGCCCGCGCGCGAGCACGCGCCAGTGCGTCACCGCGTGACGTCCGCCGCCAAACGTGGTCGACGCGAACTTCATCCGATCCCGCGGGCTGCGCGCCAGCTCCGAGGTGATGGTGCCCGAGTTTGTCTCGGGCGCGACCAGGGTGATCGCCAGGTAGGTGCGGCCCGCCGTGTGCGCGGCGAACTGGTCCGCCAGCCCGTGGTGCGCGGCGTCGTTCTTGGCGACGACGATCAGGCCCGACGTGCCACGGTCCAGCCGGTGCACGATGCCCGGCCGCTCCACGCCGCCAATGCCCGACAGGTCCTCGACGTGGTGCAGGAGCGCGTTCACCAGGGTGCCGTCGGCGTGGCCGGCGCCCGGGTGCACCACCATGCCCGGCTCCTTGTCGACGACGACCACGTCGGGGTCCTCGTAGACCACGCGGATCGGGAGGTCCTGCGGAAGAGCGCGGTCCGGGATGGCGTCGGGCACGTCGATCGACACGCGCGCGCCACGGTGCACGGTCTGCGCGGGCTTGGCGAGGACGAGGCCCTCGACCGTCACCCGGCCCTCCTTCACGATCGTCGACGCGCGTGACCGGGAGAGACCGTCCACCAGCAAACCGACCAGGACGTCCAGGCGCCCATCACTTGGCGCCACACCGTCAATGCGCGTCATGCGTCGCTGGTGAAGCGGCGCATGTAGCCCGTGACCACCCGGTCGACGTCTAGCCCAAGGAGTCTCGCCATCTCACGCACATAGCCGCGCACGAACGCCGCGGCGGGCGGCAAGGCCGCGAAGTCCTCGCGCTCGACCGCTTCAAGGTAGCGGGCGCTGATGCGCGTGCTCTCCGACATTTGCTGCAGGCTGATGCCCTGGCGCTCGCGGACGGCGCGCAGGAGCGAGCCGCCGTAGCCGAGCGAGTCCACCATCTGGTCCACGTCACCGGTGGCGGTGGACGCGGGCTGGGCCGACACGCTGGCCTGGGCCTGGGGCATGGCGAGCACGGTGGCCGGCTCTTCGCGCGTCTGCACCACGCGCAGCGCAGGCGCGGCGCGGAGCGGCACGACCTCAGCGCCCTCACCTGGCGAGGTGGGCGGGTTGCTGCGCGACGTGCGCGGCGGGCCGAAGCCGCCGCCGGTGGGGCGCGTGACGGCGGGCGGCGTGGGTGCCTCAACGAAGCCCTCCGACGCGGCGCGGCGCTGCGCGACCGGGCGCGGGGGCTCGGGCAGCGGCGACAGCTTGAGCGACGACGCGGCGTCGACGATGCGGGCGGCGGCGGCGACCGACGGGTGGATCATCGCGCCCGCGACCCGCGACCAGAGGTCTTCCAGGTTGGCGTGGGCGATCCCGTCCCCGGCGACCGCGAGCATGGCGTCGTAGCGGCGACGGCGGGCCGGGTCCGACAGGACCTCCCAGGACTCGTCGATCTGCGCGCGCAGCAGGTCAAGCTGCGAAGCGTCACCGCCCGCCGCGACCGCCGCTTCACGCCGCTTGAGCAGGTGCGCGACGGCGTGCCCGTAGGCCGCCTTGATCTCGTCGATGTCGGCGTCAGAGCGCACGCCGATCTGCTCGTAGAATCCACGCGTCATGGCCGCCCCCTACCCGCGCGCGGCGATGGTGGCCAGCCTTGCCGCGAGCGCTGAGTCTTCCTCGACAAACACGGTGCGCACATCGGCCAGCAGGCGGTCGCGGTGGATCCGCACCAGCACCGCCGGGTGGCCCCGTCGCAGCGCGTCGGACGAGGCGTCCGGATCGGCCACCTCGACCGCCACCGCGACCGACGCCAGCGGCACCTCCGCCAGCGCGCCGCCCCCGGCCCGCGCGTCCACGTCGACGATCGACGCCGTCCCGCCCTGCCCCAGGATGGTCGCGACGATCTGCGCGGCGCGGGCCCGTAGCGAGTCGTGATCGGCCGACAGCATGCGATCGACCGGCGTCGGCCGCCCCGCCAGGTGCAGCGCCAGCGTCGCGTCCAGCGCCGCCAACGTCTCCTTCCCGACGCGCAGCGCGCGCATCATGGGGTGGCGTCGGAGCCGCTCGATGCTGGCGGCCTTGCCGACCAGGATGCCCGCCTGCGGGCCGCCCAGCAGCTTGTCGCCCGAGAACGCGACCAAGTCGGCCCCGTCCGCGACCGCCTCGCGCACGCCGGGCTCTTCGCCGCGATCCGACAGCGCGCCGCTGCCCACGTCCGCGACCACCGACAGCCCGTGCGCCTTGGCGACGGCCGCCAGCTCGGCCACCGACACCGACGCGACGAAGCCCTCCATCCGGAAGTTCGACGGGTGCACCTTGAGCAGCACCGCCGTGGAGGGCGTCACCGCCGCCGCAAAGTCCGACGCGCGCGTGCGGTTGGTGGTGCCGACCGACACCAGCCGCGCCCCGCCCGCCGCGATCACGTCCGGCACCCGAAAGCTGCCGCCAATCTCCACCAGCTCGCCGCGCGACACGATCACGTCGCGGTCGCGCGCGAGCGCCGTCAGCGCCAGCAGCACCGCCGCCGCGCCGTTGTTCACGACGATCGCGTCCTCAGCGCCCGTCAGCCGCACCAGCTTGTCGCGCACCGACGCCCCGCGCCCGCCGCGCTCGCCGTCGAACAGCCGCACCTCGACGTCGGCGTAGCGTCCCGCGACCGCCGCCACGGCCGCCACCGCCTCGGGCGCCCACGGCGCGCGGCCCAGGTTGGTGTGGATCACCACGCCGGTCGCGTTGATCACGGGCTGCGGACGAACCGACAGCCAGGACTCCACCAGGCGCCGCGCCTCGGCCGCGAGCGACGCCGAGCCGGGGATCGCGTCCGCCGTCACCGTCTCGCGCGCGTCGTCCAACGCCAGCCGGACCGCGTCCAGGGCCAGCGCGCGCGGCAGGTCCGCCAACGCGGGCTCCGACATCACCACGTCCACCCGCGGGAGGCCGCGTCGAGGGTCAGGCGCGCCCATCAGCTCATGATCGTCTCGCCGTCGTCGTCCAACGACGGCAAGGGACCCGCGCCCGGCACGTAGCGGCTGCGGTCGTACTCGCGCCGATCGATCACCACCGCGCGGGGGACGGCCAGGAAGCGGATCAGCTCGGTCGCGCCAGGCAGGCCGTTCGAGGCGTGTCCGCGCCCGACCGACGCCAGGCGCAGGGCCGCGCCGCTCGTGCCACGGTTCATGTGCAGCGCGCCGGTGGTCAGGCGCTCGCCCAGGGACCGGAAGCGGCGCTCGTCCCTGGTGAACACAGCGGTCGCGAGCCGGGACGGCAGGCGCTCGTGGAGGCTGACCGCGTGGTCCTCGCCGTCGACCGAGTAGACCTGGATGACCGGGCCGACCGGCTCGCCCGCCAGCGCCTCGTCGCGCAGCACCCAGTGCATCGCCGGGCGGACGTAGAAGCCGCGGCGGCCCTCCATGTCCGCAAACCCGCCGGGGACGATCGCCGCGTGGCCCGCGTCGGACAGCGCGTCGAGCGTGCCGCGGAACTGCCGACGGTGGGTGTCCGAGATCATCGGGCCCAGGAACACGCCGTCGTCAAAGCCGTAGCCGACCTTGAGGTTGCCGATGCGCTCGGCCACCCGGTCGCAGAACTGGTCGAAGCGCGGCTTGGCGACGAACACGCGGGCGGCGGCGTCTGGGCGTTGACCGCCGGTGGCGAACGCGCTGACGCACAGCTCGTAGGCCGCCAGATCCAGGTTGGCGTCGTCGAGCACGATCGCCGCGCCCTTGCCGCCGCAGTTGAAGAACACAGGCAGCTCAGGCCGGTGATCCAGCGAGCGCCGCACCTTGGCGGCGGTGCGGTGCGAGCCGGTGAACAAGAGCGCGTCGATGCCCGGGTGGGCCGCGAGGCGGGCGCCGACGGAGGCGCCCGAGCCCTGGACCAGGTTGAACGTGCCGCGCGGCAGCCGGCAGCGGTCGAGCAGCTCGGCCAGCGCCTGACCCACGCCGGGCGCGAACTTGGACGGCTTGAACACGACCGCGTTGCCAGCCAGCAGCGCCACCAGGATGTGGATCGCCGGGACGAGCATCGGGTACGTGAACGGCGTGATCACCGCGACCACACCGACCGGGCGGCGCTCGCTCCAGGCGGTGTCCTGCTGGAGCACGCGCGGGTCGAGCATCGGCGGGCCGTCGGCCAGCAGCAGACGCACGGCGCGCACGGTGGCGTCGACCTCGGCGCGGGCCTCCCACAGGGGCTTGCCGCCCTCGCGGGTGATGAGCATCGCGTAGGTGTCCGCGGCCTCTTCGAGCTTCTCACCGAACCGCGCGATGCACTGGGTGCGTTCGGCCACCGACAGGGCGGACCAAGGCGCCATCGCCTCGCGGGCGGCCCCGACGGCGTCGTCGACCGACACCAGGGAGAACGCGAAGCGCCCCAGCACGTCCGACCGGTCTCCCGGATTGACGGCCACGATGTACCCATCCACCGTGGACGGGCGGACGAAAGAACCAAAGATGTAGTCGCCACGGCGCAGCAGCCGGGTGCGCACGTCGATCACGCTAGCCTCACGGTCGTGCGACCCTATCACGTGGGCCGCAACGCGCGCGCCCGATTAGGACGACGTTGGCGGACCGATGGCCGCCTGGAGAGGATTTCTTGGCCGCAGGCACGGACATTTCGGGGGGCGCTCCGGCGCGACAGGGCACGGTGCGCGACGTGGTCACCCACCGCGGCGCGGGGCCGGTGGTCACGGTGCCCGAGGACGTGGGCCTGTCTGAGGTGGTCGGCCTGATGCGCCTGCACGGCATCAGCCAGATCCCCGTCATGCGGGCCGGCAAGGTGGTCGGCGTGCTGACCGACGCCCACCTGCTCGACGCGATCGTCGCGGGGGACGACGCCCCGCAGACCGCAGGCGCCGTGGCCGACCCTGGGTTCGCCGTCGTCGAGCTCGACACGGACGTGCTCACCGCCGCTGCCCGCCTTCGTGGCGCGCGCGTGGCGCTTGTGCTGGATGAGACGGGGGCGCCTACCTCGGTGCTGTCCCCCATCGACTTGCTCGATCACCTGCTGCGCCGCGGCGCACTCGGAGGCTGGCGTGGCGGAAGGTGACCTGAAGATCTCGACCCTGACGGTGCATGCGGGCCAGCACCACGAGCCCATCACGGGCGCCGTGATGCCGCCGGTCTTCCAGACCAGCACCTACGCCCAGCCGTGGCCGGCCAAGCACACCGGCTACGAGTACGCGCGCACCCACAACCCCACGCGAGAGGCGCTGGAGCGCTGCGTGGCGGCGCTGGAGCACGGACACGAGGGCATCGCGTTCGGGTCCGGCCTGGCGGCCACCACCACCGTGCTGCACGCGCTCCCCGCGGGCGCGCACGTGGTGTGCGGCGACGACGTGTACGGCGGCACCTACCGCCTGTTCGAGCGCGTGTTCCGCGATCGCGGCCTGACGTTCAGCTACGTCGACTTCACCACCACCGCGCCCGAGGATGCCATCCCTGAGGGCACGGCCATGGTGTGGGTCGAGTCGCCCACCAACCCGCTCCTCAAGATCGCCGACATCGCGGCCATCGCCACGCGCGCGCACGCCGTCGGCGCCATCGTCGCGGTCGACAACACGTTCGCCACGCCCATCTTCCAGCGCCCGCTGGACCTGGGCGCGGACGTCGTGGTCCACAGCACCACCAAGTACATCAACGGCCACTCCGACGTGGTCGGAGGCATCGTGGTGGTGAAGGACAGCGAGATCGGCCGCAAGATCAAGTTCCTGCAGAACGCGGTCGGCGCGGTGCCCGGTCCGTGGGACTCCTGGCTGGTGCTGCGCGGCATCAAGACGCTCGCGCTGCGCATGGAGCGCCATCAGTCCAACGCGCACAAGGTGCTCGCGTGGCTGGGTCAGCGCTCGGACGTGAAGAAGATCCACTACCCGCTGCTCCCGTCTGACCCGGGCTACGCCGTGGCGTCCAAGCAGATGTCTGGCTTTGGCGGCATGATCTCCTTCGTGCTCGACGCCGACCTGCCCACCGCCGAGAAGCTGTGCGCGTCGACCAAGCTGTTCACCCTGGCGGAGTCCTTGGGTGGCGTGGAGAGCTTGATCGAGCTTCCTGCGGCGATGACCCACGCGTCCATCCCCGCCGACATGCGACGCGCGCGCGGCATCGAGGACGGCCTCATCCGCCTGTCGGTCGGCATCGAGGACGCGGACGATCTGATCGCAGACCTGGACGCCGCCATGCGCGCGGCTCGGAGCGGATCATGAAGCACGCTTGGATCTGGGTCCTCGCGGCGTCGCTCGGCGGCTGCAAGGCGCTCGAGGACCTGCAGCCTGACGTGCCCAACTGCGACCCGCGCACCCCGTTCTGGCTCGACGCCGACGGCGACGGCGTCGGCGACGAGGGCACGATCTACCTCGGGTGCGAGGCGCCCGACGGCTACGTCCAGGTGCCGCCCGCGTCGGACACCGACAGCCCTGACACGGACGTCTCCGACACCGACCTGCACGACACGGACGGGGTCGACACCGACACCGCGCCGACCGACACAGACCAACCCGCCGCTCGCCGCGGCCGGTGATCTGACGTGACCCAACCCGAGGCCTCACCGCCGCCGCCGTTGTCCGAGCGCCCCGTGCGCTACGGCTCCGCCATGCTGCGCGAGTTCGGCTGGATGTACCGGCTGTCGGGCCTGGGCGTGGTGACGGAGCGCGTGCGCTTCGAGGACCACAGCGTCGAGAACATCCGCAGCGCCGCGGCCAAGGGCCCGATCGTCTACGCCCTGCTCAGCCAGTCCGAGATCGATCACGTCACCTTCAACGCCGTGCTCAACCGCAGGCACCTGCCGCTGTCGGTATGGGCGCACGGTCTGTCGAACCGCCGCTGGCAGCCGCTGATGGAGGCGTGGCGCGACTCGTTCCGCCGCTTCACCACGCGGTGGACCGCGGGCCGCGCGCCGGACCCGGTGACCAGCGGCTGGATCTCGCGGCAGGTGTCGCTCGGTCAGCCCGTGACGCTGTTCTTGGAGCCCGATGGAGGCCTCTCCGCCGAGAAGGACCCGTTTCAGGCCGTGCTCGACGCGCAGAAGCTCACCGAGCGCCCCATCCAGATCTTGCCCGTGATCTGTGTGTGGGATCGCGCGCCCGAAGGCCCGCAGACGCTCGTGCGCGACTTCCTGTTGGGCAACCGCGAGGCGCCCGCCGACATCACCAAGCTCGGCGCGCTCTACATGCCGTGGCTGCCCCAGCCCTTCATCCAGGTGGGCGACCCGCTCGACGTCCCTGAGCTGATCCGGCGCGTGCGTCCGGAGCGTCAACGCGACGCGGTGCGCACGATCCTGCGCCGCTTCCTCAAGCGCGAGTCGTCGGTCGTGCGCGGCCCGCGCCTGCTGCCGCGCCGCGAGATGGAGTCGCTGGTCCTCGACGCGCCGCCGATGCGCCGCTTCGCGGAAGAAGAGGCCCTGGCACAGGGCCGCAGCGTCGAGTCCGTGCGCGCTGAGATGCACAAGGAGTTCGACAAGATCGCGGCGAACTTCTCGTTCGGCGTGATCCGGTTCCTGTCGATCGTCTGTCGCCCGCTGTGGACCAAGGTGTTCAACGGCTACGACATCCGCGACGAGGACCTCGAGAAGATCCGCGACGCCATGCGCAGCGGCACCGCGGTGCTCGTCCCCTGCCACAAGTCGCACTTCGACTACCTGCTCATGTCGTGGGTGCTGTACTGGCAGGACCTGATCGTGCCGCACGTGGTCGCGGGCATCAACCTCGCCATCTGGCCGGTGAGCATCCTGCTGCGCGGCGCGGGTGGCTTCTTCATCAAGCGCAAGTTCGTCGGCGAGAAAGTCCACGCCAAGGTCTTCGCCCGCTACCTGCGCGAGCTCTTGTTCCACGGCTACATCGTCGAGTTCTTCATCGAGGGCGGGCGCACGCGCACCGGCTCGCTGCTGCCGCCCAAGCTCGGCGTGCTGGAGATGGTGGTGGAGGCCGCGCACAACGCGCCGCCCGGCCACGAGATCACGCTGCTGCCTGTGTCGATCGCCTACGAACAGGTGGCCGAAGAGGGCGCCTACGAGAAGGAGCTGCGCGGCAAGGAGAAGAAGGCCGAGTCGGTCGGCGATCTGTTCGCCGCGCGCAGCGTGCTCTCCCGCCGCTTTGGTCGCATCTACCTGCGCGTCGGAGACCCGATCTCTGCGTCGTGGGTCGCGCGCGAGGGCTGGGATCCAGGCGTGGAGGAGTCCACGCGCCGCGAGGTCCTGCGTCGCACCGGCGAGCGCATCGTGCACCGCATCGGCTCGGTGATGGTCGTGCTGCCCACCAGCCTGGTCGCGCTCGGCCTGCTCGCCCACCACCGGCAGGGCATCACGCACGACGACCTGATGGCGCGCGTCCGCCGCTGGCACGACTGGCTCGACCGCCGCCGCGCGCCGATCGCCGACAGCCTGGAGCGCTTCGACGCGGGCGTCGCCCAGGCGCTGCACCGACTGCTGCGCTCCGGCCGCATCCGCACCTTCGGCGATGGCCACGAGCGCATCTGGGACATCGTCCCCGACCAGCGCGTGCTGCTCGACTTCCACAAGAACCAGATCCTGCACTACCTGGCGCCCGCGGGCCTGGCGACGCTCGCCATCCGCGCCCTAGGCCGCGACTCCTTCACCCGCGACGAGCTGGTGCCGGGCTTCGAGTCCGCCTCGCGCTGGCTCCGCCGCGAGTTCGTCCTCGACCCCGACCTGAGCCACGAGCGCATCCTCGACGGCGCGCTGAGCGACCTGATCGACCACGGCGCGCTGGTCCAGCACGACGGCGTCTTCTCGGTCGCCAGCATCGATCGGATCGGCGAAGTGCACGGCCTGATGCGCAGCCACGCCGAGGCCTACCGCGTGGTCGCCGCCTTCCTTCCGCGCCTGGACGGCCGCCGCGTCGACGCCAAGGCCACGCTCAAGGAGGTGCTCGCGACGCGCGACGCCGCCCTGGCCGCGGGTCTGGCCTCGCGCCCCGAGTCGTTCGGCGCCGTCACGCTCGGCAACGCGATCCAGGTGATGATCGAAGAGGGCGCGCTGCACAAGGAGCAGGACGGCAAGCTGGTGGTGAACGTCGCGCGCGCCGCTGAGTGCGCCGCCGTCCTCACCGCGATGGTCGACGGATGATCGACGAGGTCGACGAGCTGTTCGGCCGCTCGGGCGACGCCGCGAGCGTTCGCGTCGGGCCGGTGATCGCGGTGCTCACGCTGGGCATGATCCTGATCACCGCGGGCCTGGCGATCAGCGTTGTCCCGGGCGTGTTCGTGGTCCTGGTCGCGCGGACCATGGTGGACAAGGAGGCCGAGCGGCTGCGCAACGGCTTCCTCCCGGCGGACTCGGGCGCCAGCGTGCGCGGGCTACGGATCGCGTCCACGATCGTGCTGCTGCTGGCCACCATCGCCCTCTTCATCCAAGGCTGGATGGTCTGGTCCGGCTTTTACGAGTGGTGGATCTACCGGCTGCTCGACATGGTCGGCTGGCTCCACGGCCTACCCGACCCCTGATCACATCGCGCAGTCCAGGGCCTCGGAGGGGTCGGGCTTGGCGACGACGGTGACGGTGTCCTCGCCGATCAGCACGTCCTCGTGCTCGGCGCAGTTGGCGCCGTCAAAGCGGCTGCAGCGCGGCCAGTAGACCGTCAGGTTCAGCTGGACCGACTCGCCGCAGAAGGTCGCCCACGGCGGATCCGTCATGAAGGTGGTGGTGTCCACCCGGCCCTGCATGCCGTAGTAGGCGCCGTCCTGGACGCAGCCGTTGCGGATCGACGACGGCACGAGCACGTCGTTCTCGCGCACCACCGGCGAGAGCAGTGACCCATCGGACAGGCGCGTGATGGAGTGCTCGATCACGACGTACTGCGGGCTGTTCTGCGCCGACACGGCCATCCAGAAGTGCCAGCCGCCCTGCACCCCCTTGGTCAGTTGCAGGTCGCTGCCCTCGCCCACCGGGGTGTACTCGAGCGCGCCCGTGCCGACCGTGATGGTGGGGACCGCAGCACCACACGGGTTGACCTCACCCAGGTCCGTCACGTCGGTGTCGACGACGTCCGTGTCGTCCGTGTCCGCGACCACGTCCGTGTCGTCGGTGTCCTCGACCACCACGTCGGTGTCGTCGGTGTCCGCGACGTCGGTGTCGCCCGGCTTGTCTGCAGACGCCGTGCACGCGAACAGGCCAGGGACCAGCCAGAACACCAGACGCCTCGACCGCATGCACGCTCCTGCCTGCGCCCCAAACCTAGCACACCCAAGACGATGCCGCGCGTCGTGGCATGATGCGACACCTGGGCGCGCCGGTCAGGTTAGAGCGGCCCCTTGCGGGAGTGGTCGTGCTGGAGCTGATCCGAGCCAAGGTCGAACGCGGCGAGCGCATCCTGGTGGACGAGGCCGTGTGGCTTCACGAGCACGCGGACGACGCCGCCTTACGCGAGTTGTCGGCGAAGGTGCGGGCCCGCTTCTCTCCGCCCGATCAGGCGACGTACCTGATCATGGCGATCGTGAACACGACCAACGTGTGCGTCGCCAAGTGCGACTACTGCGCATTCTACGTGCTCCCCAAGCAGCCCGGTGGCTACCTGCTGACCGTCGACGAGCTCAAGGCCCGCGTGGACAAGCTGCTCGGCTTCGGTGGCACGGTGGTCGGCTTCAACGGCGGCTTCAACCCGGACGTCCGCCTGGAGGAGTTCGAGGTCATCTTCCGCGAGCTGCGCCAGAGCTACGGCGACCGCCTGGAGTTCTACGGCCTCACGATCGCCGAGTTCATGTACGCCTGCAAGGTCAGCAAGGTCCCCTACCTGGAGGGCGCTCGCCGCATGAAGGCGTCCGGCCTGCGCTGGATCACCGGTGGCGGCGCCGAGGTCCTGGCGGACGCGTTCCGCAAGCGCCACAGCCCGCTGAAGTACCGCGTGGACGACTTCTACGACGCGCAGCGCGCCGTGATCGAGGCGGGCGTCGGCTCCACCGCCACCATGGTGATCGGGTTTGACGAGACGCTCGACGAGCGCATGGAGCACCTGAGCCGCCTGCGTACCTTCCAGGACTCGGTCGGCGGCGCGCTCACCAGCTTCCTGTGCTGGACCTACAAGCCGTACCACACCTCGCTCGGCGGCAAGGAGCTCGACACCCAGGCCTACCTGCGGTGGCTCGCGATCAGCCGCATCTTCCTGGACAACATCGCGCACATCCGCACCAGCGTGCTGACCAAGAACGCCGACGCGCTGATCGGTCTGGCCTACGGCGCCGACGACTTTGACCTGCCCACCGAGGATGAGGTCACCGAGAAGGCCGGCGCCACCATCTCGCTCGACTTCGAGCGCCTGCTCGACGCCGCGCGCGTGCAGGGCTTCACGCCGATCCACCGCGAGCCCTGGCCCGTGCGTGGGGCCACCGCGTGAGCGGGCCGCGTCCGCTGTGGCTGGCCGGTCGCCCGGTGACCACCGCGGACGTACGGTCGTTGCACAGCCCCTACGACGGGCGCGAGGTGTCGCGCGTATGCTGGGCTGACGACACCCACCTGGCCGCCGCGCTCGACGCCGCTGAGCGTGTGGCGCCCGCGCTGGCCGCCATGACGGCGCTCGACCGGGCCACGATCCTGGAGGCCGCGCGCGCGGGCCTGCTCGCCCGCCGCGACGAGCTGGTCGACCTGTTGGTGGCCGAGGTCGGCAAGCCACGCACCGCAGGACGGATCGAGGTCGACCGCGCCGCCGACACGCTCACGGACGCCGCCTGGGCCGCCCGCAGCGCGCCCGGCACGGTGGAGGCGCTGGACGCCTACGGCAGCGGGCGAGGCCGCGTGGGCCTGGTGAAGCGTGTGCCACGCGGACTGGTCACGGCGATCACGCCGTTCAACTTCCCGGTGAACCTGGTCCTGCACAAGCTCGCGCCGGCGATCGCGGCGGGCTGTCCGGTGATCCTCAAGCCCGCGCCGGACGCGCCGTCCCCTGCGCTGGTGCTCGCGGAGATCTTCGCGGCGGCGGGCCTGCCCGAGGGCGCGCTGTCGGTGCTGCCCCTCGACGTCGCGCACGCGGGCGCGCTCACCGCCGACCGTCGCGTGAAGGTGCTGTCCTTCACCGGCAGCGCCAAGGTGGGCTGGGCGCTCAAGGCCGCCGCCGTGCACGCCACCACGCTGCTGGAGCTGGGCGGCAACGCCGCCTGCTACGTCGCGGCCGACGCGAACGTCGACGACGCGATCCCGCGGCTCGCGACCGGCGCGTTCACCTACGCGGGTCAGTCGTGCATCAGCGTGCAGCGCATCCTCGTGCACGTCCGCCACTGGGACACCTTCGTCCCGCGCTTCGTGGCGCACGTGCAGGCGACCGTGATCGCCGGTGACCCCGATGACGCAGCGACCCTCGTCGGCCCGGTGATCCGCGCGCACGACGCGGCGCGGCTCCTGTCGTGGATCGACGAGGCGGTCGCGCACGGCGCGACGCTGCACTGCGGCGGCACGCGCCAGGGGAATGTGGTGGCGCCGACCGTACTTTCTGGCGTGCCCGACGACGCGCGCGTGCGCTGCGAGGAGGCGTTCGGGCCGTTGGTGCTGCTCGCCCCTGTGGCCGACGACGACGAGGCGCTTGAGCAGATCGACGCGTCCGCCTACGGCTTGCAGGCGGGCATCTTCACCGAAAGCGTCGGCCTGCTGATGAAGGCCTGGGATCGCCTGCACGTGGGCGGGATCATCCACAACGACGCGAGCGCGTTCCGCGTCGACGGCATGCCGTACGGCGGCGTGCGCGACAGCGGGATCGGCCGCGAGGGCCCCCGCCACGCCCTGTCCGAGTACACTGAGCCGCGCCTGCTGGTGCTGCGGCAGCCCTGATCAGAACGGGACGACGCTCAAGCCCAGGCCGCGCGGCAGGCCGGGGCCAAAGCGCGCGGTCCAGGCCACGCTCCAGCCGCTCGCCCCGCGCGCGACGGTCACCTCGCCCACGTCGTCGCCGCGCAGGGCGAGCGCGCGCATGCGGCCATCCGGGGTCACCAGCTGCCAGGTGCCGTCCGCGCTCTGCACCACGACCGCGCGCCCGTGTGCCTCGCTCACCAACACGTCGTCGCGCAGGCCCTCGAGCAGCGGCTTGGTCGTCGCGCCGAGCAGCTGACCGCCCGCCAGCAGCACCACGTCGTTCCCCAGCCAACCAAGGCGCGCCGAGGCCGCCACGCTCGACCAGAGCGTCGTGTCCCGACCGCCCTCGATCGACGCCCGATGGACCTGACCGTTGCGTACGAAGGCCAGCTCCGTCGCGTCCGGCGACAGGTGGACCTCGGACTCGGGCAGGCGGCTGTTGGTGATCGCGTGCGGCGACGCGTCCCCGACGCGCCACGCCCACACGTGCGCCGCGTCGCCTTCGCCGCGCTTGAAGAGCAGCGTGCCGCGGCCGCCATCGAGCACCTCAAGCGGGTCGGAGATGTGCTCCTGAAAGCCCTCCGACGCGTGCAGACCCGGCGACAGGAAGAACAGCGTGCGCCGCCCGTCCGCCGCGGCGGCGTCGTAGGCGATGAGCGCGTCGAGCACGAAGTGGGGCCGACTCGCCCCGGGATCATTGGGCCCGCCGCCGGTCGACGGCGCCAGCAGCCGCACGGGCTGCGGGCGCGCGGGCTCGACCAGCACCGGCGCCGCCGGATCGCCCACCACCGCCAGCCAGCGCACGCCATCCTCCGACGCCGACAGGCTTGCGACCGCGCCGTCCACCGGCATGGGCACGCAGCCCACGACGCCGGGGGGGCAGGACGGCCCCGCCGCTATGCGCCCTACGCTTGGGACGCTCGCCGCCTTGCCGTAGCCAAACACCGAGACCAGCGCGCCCTGCACGTCGAGCAGGCGCAGGATGCCGCCGTCGTCCGGGAAGCGGTTGGCGCCGGGCACGTGCCGGATCACCGCGTCGTCGGTGCGCGCGTCCTCGCCGTCGCCGACGATCACCCACAGCGGGTGCGCTTCGTCGATCACGGTGCCCGCGGGGACGATCCACGGCTCGCCGAGCGGCAGCTCGATCTTCCAGCCCGACAGATCGACCGCCGCGCCGTGCGTCTCGCGCGTGTCGGTGCGCACGGCGAAGCGCTCGTTCGCGGGGTTCTGCTCGTCACGCCAGCCACGAAACCAGAGCTCGGTGATATTCACGGCCTGCAGGCCGCCCGTGGCGTCCGGCGGGCTGCGGGCGATGAAGTACAGGTGCGGCGCGGTCCGCCACAGCCACATGCTGCGGGCGCCGCCCGGCGCGGTCGACCACGGGTCGTCGGTGGGCGCCTCCCAACCGAACGGATCGATCGGAGCGCGCACGCCGCCTTGGTTCGACCACACCACCATGTGCAGGTGCGGCCCGGAGCTGCAGCCCGAGCTGCCCGACAGGCCGATGACCTCGCCCGCGTGCACGGAGTCGCCTAGCTGCACGTCGACCTGCGACAGGTGATGCAGCTCAGTGTCGAACACCTGCCCGTCCGGCGCCACGTGCTGGATGCGGACCGCGAGTTGGTCGGTCACGGGCCGCCCGAGCAGGTCGCACAAGAAGGGCCGCATGGCGCCCGCCTGGTGCACCACACCGTCCGCGGGCGCCAGGATCGGCGTGCCCGGCGGCAGCTGCCAGTCCCACGCGCGGTGGCCGAACGTGCCCTGCACGCGCGCGCCGCTGAACGCGAGCGTCGCCCCGGCGCCAGGGCCCGGGGGGTGGGCGTCGTGGTCAAAGCCGTTCGTCGCCGGAAAGTCACCCTTGAACGGGGAATCCAGCAAAGCGATGTGCGGCGCGTCATGCGAGGGCGTGGGCCCCGGCAACACGACCTGTCCGTCCGGCAGCGCCGCCGGCGGGGACGACGCCGAAGGCGCGCCAGACAGACACGCCGAGGCGGCGACGGCGAGGACGATCCAACCACGCATGAATCGGAATATCCCTGCGACGCGCGGTCGGCCCGTGCCGCCGCCGCCATCCGAGGAGCCCCATGCGTCGCCTGCCACTCGTCCTGCTCTGCCTGCTCTCGTCCGCCTGCGATGACGCCGACCACGACGGCTTCTCCGCGCCCGAAGACTGCGACGACCACAACGCCGACGTGAACCCCGACGCGGTCGAGGTCTGCGACGGCCTCGACAACAACTGCGACGGCCTGATCGATCCCGGCGCGGGTCAGTCCGAGGGCACCACCGCCTTCTACGCCGACCAGGACGGCGACGGCTTCGGCGACGAGGCCTACGTCGTGAAGGCCTGCGAGCAGCCGTCCGGCTTCGTCGCCACCTTCGGCGACTGCGACGACAGCGACGCGTCGGTCACCGACAGCGGCTGCTGATCCCGGGCGAGGGCCCCCGCGACGTCATGACGCCGCGGGGGCCGCTGCGACCTACGCGCGCCGACGGCGGCGGAGGAGCCAGAGCGCGGCGAGCACGGTGAGCGCGCTCGGATCGGCGCCCGTCGCGCAGCCGCAGTTCTTCTTGCTACCGTCGTCGGTGTCGGTGGTGTCCGTGTTGCCGTCCGTGTCCTGGGCGACGTCGGTGTCGTCCGTGTCGGTCGGCAGCAGGTCGGTGTCGCCGTCCGTGTCGTCGGTGTCGAGGACCACGGTGTCGGTGTCGCCGTCCGTGTCGTTGTCGGTGTCGACCACCGTCCCGCCGCTGTCGTCGGTGTCGCTGTCGGTGTCCGTGACGGGCGGCGGATCGGTCAGGTCGCACTGGCCGTCGCCGTCGTAGTCGGCGCCGTCGTTGGCCATGTCGAACCCGCCGTTCGTGCAGTCGTCGCAGCCGTCGAAGTCGCTGTCGCTGCACACGTAGATGTTGCAGCTCTCCCGATCGCGAGAGTCGATCACGCCGTCGTGATCGTCGTCGGTCTCGGTGTCGTCGCAGGCGCCGTCGTTGTTGCAGTCCGGGCCGTCGTCGAACGGATCCGAGTGACCCGACGTGCAGTCGTCGCAGCGGTCGTCCGCGCCCTGATGGCAGCGGTTCGGATCCGCCGGGTAGTCGTCGTCGATGTCGTTCACGCCGTCGTTGTCCGCGTCCAGGTCGCCCTGGTTGCAGATGCCGTCGCCGTCGTTGTCGTCTCCGTCGTTGAACAGGTCGTAGGACTTGTTCGTGCAGTCGTCGCAGGTGTCGCCGTCGTCGTCCGAGCACCTCCGCTCGTCCAGGGGATCGGAGTCCGCGTCGTTGTCCACGTCGTCGCCGTCGATGTCCGGATCGCCCACGTCGCACAGGCCGTCGAAGTCGAAGTCGGGGCCGTCGTTGGTGAGCGAGAACCCGCCGTTCGAGCAGTCGTCGCAGAGGTCCTGGTCGCTGTCGCCGCACAGGCCCGCGATGAGCGGGAGCAGGTCCATGGTGTCGGGGTAGCCGTCGCCGTCGTCGTCCGGGTCGCCGACGTTGCACTCGCCGTCGCGGTTGGTGTCGAGGCCGTCGTTGGACGGATCGGGCGAGCCGTTCACGCAGTCGTCGCAGCCGTCCGCGTCCGCGTCCACGCAGGAGGCCGGGTCATTGGGCGCCAGGTCGAGGTTGTTGGCCACGCCGTCGCCGTCGCGATCCGGGTCGGTGGCGTCACACAGGCCGTCGGCGTCCAAGTCGGGGCCGTCGTGCGCGGTGTCCGAGCTGCCGCCCGAGCAGTCCTCGCAGCTGTCGCGGTCCGCGTCGGCGCAGACGAAGCGGTCAAGCGGCGCCGAGTCGGCGACGTTGTCCACGCCATCGCCGTCGACGTCGAGATCGCCGACGTCACACAGCGCGTCCGAGTCCATGTCGGCGCCGTCGTTCCCAGTCAGGACGTCCGACAGCGGGCCGAAGCCGTCCGTGCCGACCGAGCAGTCGTCGCAGCCGTCCGCGTCCGAATCGCCGCAGGCGCGCGGGTCATTGCGCGACGGATCGCGTGCGTCCACCACGCCGTCGTTGTCCTCGTCGGCGTCGAGTCGGCCGCAGTTGCCGTCCGCGTCGATGTCCGCGCAGGCGCTGTAGAACGCCGCCAGCGTCCGCGCGCCGGCCGTGCCTCCGTAGATCCAGCGGCCGCTCAGGCCCGGGTACGGCGTGGTCGCGTCGGCGCGGGTGCGCACGCGCCACCGCACCGCGGAGTCCGCCGCGAGGTTGTGGACGGGCACCGTGACGCTGGAGCCACCGAGGCCCGACGACGCAAACGGGCGCGCCGAAGAGACAAGGCCCGCGCCGTCGAACGCGGCGCCGTCGAAGGCGGTCTCGGCGTCAAACCCGACGCGCGCGAGGCCCGCGGGAGAGCGCGTCGTCACGTCGACGTCGACGTCGCGGCCACCGAGCAGATCACCGGCAGGGACACGCGCCCCACCAGGCTCCATCGTCAGCACGGGCACGGGGAAGCCGCTCGCGTTGGTCTGCTCGCCGTTGCCCGCGAAGATCGCGAAGCCGCCGGTGCCCCCGGCGCCCACCGCCACGTCGCTGTAGCCGTCGCCGTTGAAGTCGCCACCGGCGACCGCGCTGCCCAGGCGGTCGCCCGCGCCGCCCTGCGCCACCGGAGTCGAGCCGCCGCCGCTCGGCGAGCCGAGCGAGAGCAGGACGCTGCCAGATCCGCTGAGCAGCCCAGGCGCGCCCACGACGTAGTCGCCGAAGCCGTCGCCGTTCACGTCACCGGCCGCCGCCACCGACGCGCCGAGCTCGTCGGCGAGGTCCATGCCGCCCAAGTAGCCGACGGAGTCCACGGAGAGCCCGTCCACCCCGCCGCCGTAGACCCGCACGTACCCTGGCCGGCTCAGCCCAGTGGACGGCGCGCCGACCGCCACGTCGGAGAAGCCGTCGCCGTCCACGTCACCCACGCCCGCCACCGACGCGCCGAAGCGGTCGCCGGGGTTGCCGGGAGCAGACCACGCCGGCGCCGCCTGCGTGCCGGAGACCGATCCGAGGAACGCGAGCACACGCGGCACCGCGCTGGGCGCCGTCGCCGTGTCCACCGGACAGCCCACGACCACGTCCGCGAAGCGATCGCCGTTCACGTCGCCCGCGCCCGAGACGGACGCGCCGCACTGCGCCGACGCGTCGGTCGAGGTGAAGGTGGTGGTGGCCGTCGTCGACAGGCCGGACTGACCGCCGCGGTAGACGCGCGCGCGGCCGCCGACGCCAAAGGTCGGCTCGCCGATGATCACGTCGTCGAAGCCGTCGTTGTCCACGTCGCCCGCGCCGGACACCGACGCGCCGAAGCGCGCGGACGGCGCGCCGCCCACCAGCGTGGCGTCGAGCGTGTAGGAGGAGCCCGACCCACCCAGGTACACGTACGCCGCGCCCGCCACCGCCAGCCGCGACGGCGCGCCGATCACCACGTCGTCGTAGCCGTCACCGTTCACGTCACCGGCGCGCGCCACCGACGTGCCGAGGGCCGCGTCGACCGCGC
Source organism: Pseudomonadota bacterium (assembly GCA_947475315.1). Classification (GTDB taxonomy): domain Bacteria; phylum Myxococcota_A; class UBA796; order UBA796; genus CAIOSP01. The sequence continues at coordinate 21,550 of CANJMY010000047.1, forward strand.
CGCCCTCCAAGCCCCACGACGCCGTGTTGGAGGGGCCGTCGTCCGCGCCCAGGAAGATCCACGCAGCGCCCTCGTTCGCCTGACCGTTCGAGAAGGTCGGCGCGCCGACCAACAGGTCGTCAAAGCCATCGGCGTTCACGTCGCCCGCGGTGGCCAAGGACAGCTCCAGCAGGTCCGCGTCGCCCGAGACCGCCAGGAACGGATCGGCCGCCAGCCCGCTCGCGGCGCCGTAGTACAGGAAGGACGCGCCCTCGGCGATGTCGCCGCGTGAGTAGCTCGGCGCGCCGACCACGACGTCGCCGAAGCCGTCACCGTTCACGTCGCCCACGCCCGCGACCGAGCTGCCATACTGCGTGTTGCCTTCAGGCCAGTCCACCGCGAACGCCGTTTTGTTGACCATCCCGTTGCGCGACCCAAGGAAGACCGCGGCGCGGCCCGAGCTCAGGTTGCTCGCGTCGACGCTGTAGAGGCCCTCGCCCACCATCAGGTCAGCGTAGCCGTCGCCGTTCACGTCGCCCGCCGCGCTCACCGCCTGACCCAGCTGCCCGAACTGCTGGCCGCCGGCGATGTGCCAGGACGCGGTGGTCTCCAGGCCGACCGCGCCAGACTGTCCCAGGTACACAAAGACGGCGCCTTCGTCCGTCACGGTCTCATCGTAGTAGGACGATCCGATCGCCACGTCGCTGTAGCCGTCGCCGTTGACGTCACCGAGACCCGCCACGGTGAAGCCGTACAGCGAGTTCGCCTGACCGAGCGCGCTGGTCCACGACGGGGTGGTCGTCAGCCCGGCCGCGTCGCCCAGGAACAGCTCGACCTTGCCGTCGTTCACCGCGCCCACGTCGGTGAAGCTCGCGGACACGATCACGTCGCCGTAGCCGTCGCCGTTCACGTCACCCGCGCCCGACATCGCGCCGCCCATGCTCGCGCCGATCTCAGTGCCCAGGCGCGTCCAGGCGGCCGTGGTCGAGAAGCCGGACGGCACCCCGCGGAACAGGTAGGCCTTGCCCGCGTTGGACGCGAACTCGCCCGAGGCCGGCGCGCCGACCAGCACGTCCGCGTCGTAGTCGCCGTCCACGTCACCCGCGCTCGCCACGACCGCGCCGAAGTGCTCGCCCACGCGCGACCCGTAGACGGTGGTCGACCGACCGCCCAAGCCGACGAGGCCGCCCTTGAACAGGAACACCGCGCCGTCGCCGGACAGCGCGTGCGTGTAGTCCGGCGCGCCGACCAGCAGGTCCGAGTAGCCGTCGCCGTTGAAGTCGCCCGCGGCGATGGCCTTGCCGAACAGCGCCGAGACCTGATCGCCGCCCGCGGTCCAGGACGCCGTGGTCCGCAGGCCCGTCTTGGACCCGTAGTACACGAACACCACGCCCTCGTCGGTCTCGCCGTCATCGTAGAAGGGCGCGCCCACCGCCACGTCCGCGAAGCCGTCGCCGTTCACGTCCCCGGCGGAGGCCACGGTGGTGCCCAGCTTGGCCACGACCTGGCTGCCCTCGACGTGCCACGCCTCGGTCTGGATCAGGGGATCGATGGTGATCGGCGCGACCGCGCCCGCGTCCTCGACCTCGATCGACACGCCGCCGTCGATCGGCACGAAGCGCGCCGCGAGCTTGCGGCCGGTGGCGTCCGACGCGACCAGCCCGCCGTAGGTGAGGCGCGCGCTGCCCGCGACCATCGTCACCACCGACTCCGACACCGTGAGCTGCGCGCCGTCGATCGCGACGTCCACGCGCAACGGCCCCGCGCCCGCAGGCAGGGTCGACACCGTAAAGCCCTGCTCGAGCCCGGCCTCAGTGTTGCGCCACCACTCCTTCACGTCGCCGCGCGCCAGCTCCGCCATGCGCAGGCAGGCGCCCTTGGCGTCCGTACGACCGTCCAGGTCACACGCGCCCGGCGCCGCGTCGGCCGCGGCGAGCGCCGTGCGGGACGCACCACGACCGATGCCGCTCGCGCGCAGCGACAGCGACCAGCCGTCCGCGGCCGCGTCGCTCAAGCCGGCGGCCAGGCGCGGGCCGATCGTGACGACACCGCCGCCCAGGTTCGCCGTCAGGCCCTGCGCGCGGTTGGAGAAGCGCACCGCGCCGGGGGCCGACTGCGTCAGCTGGTACTCGGTGCGGCCGATCGCGGCGCGGACGCCGTCCAGCCACGCCGCGGGAGGCTCGGTCGCCGCAGGCGACTTCGTCAGGTCCGCCGCGTCCGGGGCGGGCTCACCCGTGGTGCAGCCTGACGCGAGCCAGGCCAGCGCGAGCGGCGTGAGGAGCGAGGCAAAACGGACACGGCGAGCAGGACCCACGGGAGGACTCCGGGCAGGGTCCGCATCGTACCCGAGGTGCGCGCCGCCCGCTTCGGGAATTCCAGATCCGGGCAGGCGAAGCGACCTACGGCGCGCAGCGCGCCGCGGCGCGCCTCACACCACGAACATCGGCCAGCCCATGCCGAACGCCAGCGCGTTGGCCACGGCGTAGGCGAGAACCCAAGCCCAAGCAGAGCGGAGCGGTGTGTCCAAGGTGTCCTCCAATGCCCCCTCCTTCACGCGGCCAGGGCCCGCGCGCCAGCGCCCCCGCGCGCGCCGAACCCGCCGCAGTTAAGTGCCCGGGACGTCCTTGGAGTCTGACCCGATGCTTCCGCGCAGCTTGATCGGCTGGCTCGCCCTAGGCGCCGCCGTGGTGTCGTTCTCGCGCCTTGCGGCGGTGATCGTGGTGCGGTTCTGGTGGTACCAGTCGATGGGCCACGCCGACGTGGTCACCACGCTGCTGGGCACCACGACGCTCGGGTTTGTGGTGGGCGCCGCCGTGCTCGGGGGCGCGACGCACTTCAGCGCCCGTCACGCGCTCGCGACCACGCGCAATCGCCCGCTGCGCCTGGGCGACGATCTCGAGGGCACGCCCGTCGATCGCTGGCTGCGGCAGCCGGGTCGGCTGGGCCTGGTGCTGCGCGCCGCGGCCGTCGTCGCGGCGATGCTCGGCGGCCTGTGGGTCGCCGGCGAGCGCATGACCTGGCTGAGCGCGTGGGGTCATGTGCCGTTCGGCGAGGTCGACCCGATCTTCGGGGTGGACCTGGGCACGCTGATCTTCGTGCTGCCGGCGGTCGAGCAGCTGCGCTCGGTCGCGCTCATCGCCACCCTGATGGCGCTGGGATCGGCGACGATCGTGTACCTGGTCCGCGGCGCGTTCGTGGTGGTGGTCGGCACGGACGAGAACGGCGACACCGTGAACCAGCTCCGCCTGGACGGCGCACCCCGCCGCCACCTGGCCCTGCTGGCCGCGATCGCCGCGCTGCTGGTGGCCGGGGGCAAGCACCTGGAGCGCTACGCGGTGCTCACCAAGCACGGCCCGCTCCTGCAAGGACCCAGCTGGGTGGACGTGAACGTCGAGCTGCCCCTGCTCACCGCCGCCGCCGTCGCCTGGGCGCTGGCCGCGTTCTGCGCGTTCCAGGCGATCGACCGGCTGCGCTCGTCGTGGGCGATGGTCGGCCTGCTCCTGATCAGCGGCGTGTCGGCCGTCGACTGGCTGGCGCCCGGCATGGCGCAGGACTTCATCGTGCGGCCGAACGAGCTCGCACGCGAGGGCGCCTACATCTCCGCGCACCTGGCGGGCACGCGCCACGCGTGGGGCATCGACGCGGTGGAGGAGCGCACGCTGTCCGGCAGCGCGACGCTCACGTGGGACGACCTGCAGCGCAACCGGAGCACCATCGACGGCATCCGCCTGTGGGACCACGACCGCCTGCTCGACACCTTCCGCCAGGTGCAGGAGATCCGCGCCTACTACGAGTTCGCGCACGTCGACAACGACCGCTACACGGTCGAGGGCCAGCTGCGCCAGACCATGCTGTCCCCTCGCGAATTCCGCGACGACGACCTGCCCGAGGAGGGCCGCACCTGGGTGAACCAGCGGCTGGTCTACACGCACGGCTACGGCGTGGCGCTGGGGCCCGTGAACGCGGTGACGAGCGAGGGCCTGCCCGAGCTGTGGGTGAAGGACCTGCCGCCCGCCGTGGCCTACCCAGATCCGCTGAAGATCGATCAGCCCGCCATCTACTTTGGCGAGACCATGTGGAACCCGGTGGTGGTCGGCACCCACGTGCCGGAGTTCGACTTCCCCACCACCAGCGGCAACGCCACCACGCGCTACGCGGGCAAGGACGGCGTGGTGATCGGCGGCCTGCTGCGCAAGCTCACCATCGCGCTCGCGCTCGGCGACTCCAGCCTGCTGCTGTCGAGCGACATCGACAGCGCCAGCCGCGTGCTCCTGCACCGTCAGATCTCCGAGCGCGTGCGCCGCCTGGCCCCGTTCCTCTGGACCGACGACGACCCCACGCTGGTGGTCGCCGACGGCCGCCTGGTGTGGATCGTCGAGGGCTACACCACCACCAGCCGCTACCCCTACTCGGCCATGCGCGCGCTGCCCGACGGCACGCCCGCCAACTACCTACGCAACAGCGTGAAGGCGCTGGTCGACGCCTACGACGGCACGGTCACGCTGTACCGCAC